>JASEHA010000085.1 GCA_030018795.1 bacterium | reverse complement strand
CCTTGCCAGAATAAATGGTCGCTGTCCCCATTTTCCCCCGCACCGCAGAACGCACCTGAAGGTGCTCACTACGCTGCCTTTTTCCTGAACCATACCAAAAATTCCTTGACAATATTCAGAAATTTGTTATAATACCATTTATTGGACAGCAACGATAAGAGGCAAAACAATGGAAAAACTAACAAAAACATTGACACAGATACAGGATGTTTTTCTCTCCTCCCACTCCCTTGCCGAGGCAGTTCAAAGCCGTCTTGATAATCTCACCAAGCCGCAGGCAAGCCTTGGCAGGCTTGAGGAACTGGCAAAACAGGTGGTCATAATTACTGGTAACATGACTTCTTGCCTCAAGAAAAAGGTTATTTTTACCATGGCAGGTGATCATGGGGTATGCGAGGAAGGTGTAAGCCTTTTCCCTGCAGATGTGACACCACAGATGGTTTATAACTTTATTCGCGGCGGGGCAGGGATAAATGTTTTAGCAAACCATGTAGGGGCTAAGGTGATTGTGGTAGACATGGGTGTAGCCATTGAGCTTGAGCCACAGCCAGGATTGGTTATAAAAAAGGTTGGTTATGGGACAAAAAATATATCCAGATGTCCAGCTATGAGCCGGGATGAGGCAATCCTTTGTATTGAACGAGGGATAGAAACCTTTGAGCAGGAGTTTGATGCTAATGGGGTGGATATTTGCGGATGCGGTGATATGGGGATTGGAAACACAACCCCATCTGCAGCCATTGTTGCTGCAATAACTGGTGCAACAGTGGAAGACATCACGGGCAGGGGAACAGGGATTGGGGATACTGCCTGGCTGAAAAAGGTAGCTGTCATTAAAAAGGCATTGGCTGTAAATCAGCCTGACCCAATCGATGGGATTGATGTTCTATCTAAGGTTGGCGGCTTTGAGATAGGCGGGCTGTGTGGCATAATCCTTGCCTCAGCTGCAAACAGAAAGCCAGTGGTTATTGATGGCTTTATCTCCACTGCCGCTGCCTTGATTGCTTATCTATTGAAACCTGCTGCTGTCAAGTATATGATTGCCGGACATGCCTCTGTGGAAAAAGGACAGCAGGCTGCCTTAAAGATGATGGGTCTTTATCCTATTCTGGATCTGCAGATGAGGCTTGGTGAGGGGACAGGGGCAGCATTGGCCATGGGTATTGTTGAGGCTGGGGTAAAGATATTGACACAGATGGCAACCTTTGCTGAGGCTGGAGTTTCAGAGGCAAATGCATAGCAACACAAGCATCCTGCTTGTGGTTGATAATACTCAAGCTGAGCTTTAAGTTACATTGGGAGGCTTTATGCAACCATCTTCATGGGTTGAGGTTGATTTAGACAATATCACACATAATGCAGAAGAGTTAAGAAGACTTGTTGGAAATTCCTGTCAGATAATGGCGATTGTCAAGGCAGATGCTTATGGACATGGGGCTGTGGCTGTGGCAAAAACAGCCATTAAGGCTGGGGTGCAAAGGCTTGGTGTAGTTTGCCTGTCTGAAGGGATAAATTTAAGGGAGGCAGGGATTGATTGCCCTATCCTTAGTCTTGGTCCACCCATGATAGATGAGACAGAAGATTATATCCAGCATAACATTACCCCGAGCATTTTTTCATGGGAGCAGGCAAGGATATTTTCTGATAAGGCTATGTTCAGGGGTATTTCTGTAAAGATCCATATGAAGATAGATACTGGTATGGCCAGGCTGGGTGTATTATATACTGAGGCATTTGAGCTTATAAAAAAGGTTCATTCATTGCCAGGCATAGAGATAGAGGGGATTTTCTCTCATCTGGCCTCATCTGATTCTGCTGACAAGGCATATGCTTATGAGCAATTTCGACGGTTTACAGGGGTTATCAATCGTCTAAAAAAAATAGGTATTTCTATACCGATTACTCATATTGCTAATTCAGGGGCAATCATTGACCTGCCAGAGATGAGGCTGGATATGGTCAGGTCAGGTATAGCCATTTATGGGCTTTTCCCATCAAAATCGGTTTCACAGCATGTTTCTCTTCAACCAGCCATGTCGTTTAAGACAAGGATAATCCATTTGAAGGAGATGCCCAAGGATTTGCCTGTGCATGGCTTTCTTCCTGTTTATGGCGGCATTTCGTATGGCAGAACATATGTGAAAAAAAAGATTAAGGTAGCTACTATACCGGTTGGCTATGCAGATGGGTATCCAAGAGCATTATCCAATAAGGCTGAGGTTTTGATTCAAGGGCAACGGGCACCAATTATTGGCCGGATAACCATGAATTTTTGCATGATAGATGTCTCACACATCCCTGAGGTCAGAATAGGTGATGAGGTTGTCTTGTTTGGCAAGCAGGACCAATCATCACTATCAGTGGATGAATTGGCTGAGATCTGCGGCACAATCAGTTATGAGATATTATGCGGGATTAATCCCCGTATTTTGCGGGTATATGTGGCTAAGGAGGGAATAAACAATGTTTCGTACCATGTGCAAGTCAAAGATACATAGGGTAACCATTACGGATGCAAACCTTTATTATACAGGAAGCATTACCATTGATGAGGCACTAATGGAGGCAGCTGACATCCTGCCTGGGGAACGGGTGCAGATAGTCAATGTAAATAATGGAACAAGGGTGGAAACATATGTGCTGGAAGGGGTAAGAAATTCAGGGTGTATTTGTCTGAATGGTGCCGCAGCAAGATGGGGTATGCCCGGTGATATCATCATCATCATTTCCTATGCCATGGTAGAAGACAAAGAGGCAAGGGGATTTGTGCCAAAGGTTATCTTTGTGAACGAACGAAATGAGATAGTTTCGTAGTCAGGACTTACGCAAACATATTAGAGCACCAGTCACCAGCCACCAGTCAATAGTCACCAGAGTATTAGTTAAATTCTTTACTGGTGCTCTGGTGCACTGGTGCTCTATTGTCTGATTTTGCCAGGGAGCTTTTTGACTATGCCAAAAAAGGTAAAACAAAAACCAAAGGTAGCACAAAAAATACAAAAAATACAAAAAACAGGAAAATCATGGCTGCCCATGGAACAAGGGATTGAGGCTGTCCCAATAAAGGGGATAGAATACCTCTGGGGGATATTTATATTCCTTGGTGTGCTTGGCTGCTATCTTCATCTGCTTCCCCCAACCGTAACCTTCAGTGATAGCGGTGATTTTATTGTCTGTGCCTATACACTCGGCATTGCCCATCCGACAGGGTATCCTACATGGACAATGCTTGGACACATACTTACATGGCTTCCCCTGTCAAATATTGGGATGCGAGTTACCCTGCTTTCCTGTATCTCTGGTGCCCTGGCTGTGATGCTGATTTATTTCTGTCTGCTTAAACTAACCAAAAAAGCAGTGCTTTCTATCACTGGAGCAGGTGTTTTTGCCTTTTCCTACACCCATTTTCGGGTATCACAGATAGCAGACGTCTATTCACTCTATATCTTTTTTGCTGCTCTGGTTGTTTTGATACTGCTTGTCTGGCGTGAAACAAAAAAACCGTTTCATCTGTATCTTGGGGCATTTGTCTATGGGCTTGCCTTTACCAATCATCTTTTAATCATTACCCTTTTTCCGGCAATATGTTATCTAATCTGGACAGTAGACAGAAAAGCCTTATTTTCTGCTCGCAGCATGGGGATATTAACGCTATGTTTTTTCATAGGCTTACTCCCTTACATCTATCTGCCAATCAGAGGGCTTCAACACCCATTGATTGACTGGGGAGAGCCAACCACGATCACCAGCTTTTTGCGGCTTATTACTGGTGGGATTTATAAGGAGAGTATGTTCAAAGAGGCTTCTTCCCCTTCTCAGTTATGGGAAACATGGGGGTATCACCTTTACCTTCTGGGGAAACAATTTACATTCTGGCTTGCACCGTTCATCATCCTGGGGTTATGGAAGCTCTATCGCACAAGTATCAGGCTGCTGATATTCTTTTGCCTTATCTTTTTGTGCAATACAATCTATGCCCTTGGATTACAAAAGGTTATCCATGGGTTAATAGACCATGAATCGTATCATTTACCATCAATTATGGTTATGTCCATACTGCTGGGATATGGGATACTATTTGTGTCTGATTGGATTAAAGCAAAAAAGGTTGTCTATGGTCTTGCATCCCTATTGTCGATCATTCCCCTGACCTCGTACTATCATCAGGCAGATCTAAGCCGCTATTTCTTTGCCCATGACTATGGAATGAATCTGTTAAGGCACCTCCCTAAAAAGGCAATGCTATTTAATCAGGTGGATTACAACGTGTTCCCATTATGGTATCTTCAATATGTGGAGAATGTTCGTCTGGATGTCCCTGTATTCAATGTCTTATTCCTGACCAGGCCATGGTATGTGGAAAGGATTCTTAAGCTCTATCCTGAGGTAGCCTTGAGCTGCAAGCCAACCGAACCATATGGGCAGATATTTTCTAATATTATCAATAATAATGCTCCTGATTATCAGATATACTTTACCCATGATTTTGCTACTCAAAAGGATGCAAATGCTCCCATACCTCAAGAGGCAGTGAAGGATGGTATCTTGTATAGCCTGCGAAACAAGGCTACAGGGGAGGAATTAACCTATAACTATCGTGGTGTATTTGACCCACGTATTTACAAGGAGGTATGGGCTGATGAGGTCATAGGTGTTTATGGATATTATTATGCCTGGCTGGGACAAGAGGCTCTTCAGGCTAACAATTTTCCAAAAGCAATCAACTACTTGAAAAAGGCAATGGAGTTTGACAGGGATAATGTATCATATTATCCTAATCTTGCCCTTGCCTATAATTCTCAAAAAAAGTATACAGAGGCACTCTCTATCCTGAAACAAGGGGCAAAGATACATGCAGATAAGATAGAGATATGGTATCATCTGGCAATGACCTACTACTATATGCAGAAATATGATGAAGCCATCTCTAACCTGCAGCACGCACTGAGTATTAATCCAAATGATGCCAGCAGCTATGACCTGCTTGGTATTTGCTATCATTTTAAGGGTGAAAAACAGCAGGCAATTGAGGCAATCCAGACAAGCCTCAGGCTTAATCCCTCCTCACAGGAGGCAATGATGCATCTTTCGATGATTCAGGGACAGCAATGATGTGAAACCTACCATTGCCCTGTTACACTCGGAAATCGGCTCATATCTGTATGAGGCAAGAATAATGCCCCTGTGTATTCATTCATATAGGAATTATCAGCACTCAACTCTATGTAGGTCATCCTTCTGGCTATCTCCTCTGCTATTTTCATGGCTTTGTCAGAGAGGAGGCAGTAATTGGCACCACTTAGAGAGCTGTTGCCGATAAATCTGTATCCATGCCTCTCAATATCTGGAAGAAGTCCAATCATTATCGACTTGTCGATATTCAGATAATTCCCAAACCCTCCGGCAATATAAATCCTTTCAATATCATTTACCTCAAACCCTATTTTTTTTGCCAGGACAACGCAGGCAGTATAGATAGCCCCTTTGGAAAAGATAAGATTGGAAATATCTGACTGGGTGATAACAATATCCTCTTGTTCTCCGCTATCTTCCTTCCAGACAAGAACAAATCCCAAACCATCTTCTGTTTCTATTATCCGTTTTGTTGGAAGATTAGCATTGATATTCCCTGATTGGTCAATGATCTTTGCCCTGAGCAGCTCTGTCAGGGTATCAATCAGCCCTGAGCCGCAGATACCAATTGGACTAACATGCCCAATAGTATTATACTTTACCGTATAATTCAGAGGGTCTATCTCTACCCTTTGAATGGCACCCTCCATGGCTCTTATCCCTGCCTTTATCCCCCCGCCTTCAAAGGCAGGTCCTGCTGAAGAGGCACAACAGACCAACCAGTCTTTATTTCCAATAACAATTTCGCCATTTGTGCCAATATCAATGAGCATGGATACTTCATCAGATTCATGCATACCGCTTGCCAGCACCCCTGAGGTAATATCTGCCCCAACATATGAGGCAACATGCGGCAGACAGACTGCTAATCCATGGGGATTGATTTTTATCTCCATCTCAGATGCAGTTATTAATGGCATAAAATTAACCGTAGGGATATATGGTTCAATTCGAATATGAGTCGGGTCAATCTTTAATAAAAGATGAAGCATGGTCGTATTCCCAGCACAGACTATGGCTGTAATCTCATTCTGCTGTAGCTGGTGCTCTTCTATTAATGCCATGATAAGGTCATTAATGGTATCGATGATACCCTGATGGAGCTTGTCCATCCCCTGTTTTTTATGGCTAAAAATAATCCTGGTGATAACATCTGCCCCATAGTGTGCCTGTCGATTATAGCTTGCCTCTGTATCAATAACCTTTCCTGTGTTCAGGTCAATCAGTTGGACAACCACGGTTGTTGTCCCCACATCTATTGCCAGCCCAAAATTCCTGCAAGAGGTATCACCTGATTCAAGAGAAAGCAGCATTGGATGCTCATTATCCCTATTCATAAGTGCTGTTACCTGCCAGTTGCTATCTCGCAGCACCCTTGGAATCAGCCTGATATTAGAAAGTGAGGTAGAAATATTCCCTAACCCGGCAATCTTGTTAATCTCCCGATATACACGCTCCAGATCACTGGTATGATCGTCCATGGTAGGCGGTGAAATCTTGAGGAAGAATTTTTTGGTCATGGGTGTATGGCTAAACACCTCTTTGCCTTTTTCGCCCTTTTCGCCCTTTTCGTTCACTCCAGTCTCAACCCTGCTTACAACCCTTTCCAGATGCTCCATCCTGGTCTCCTGGGTCAGGATTTGTTCCATGGTAATCCTTGAGGAAGGGGGGATATCTACCTCGATGTTTGTCAATGGGATTGTCCCGCAAGCAAGGACAAAGCCTTGCGAAAGCTCATACTGGGTTAACAACCCAGTTGTTTTGGTTTCTACTGGTAGGGGTGATCCCTTTGCCAGAGGGGCTCCCTCTGCCAGAGGGGCTCCCTCATGGACATGCCTTATTCTGACCCTGCACTTACCACACACACCCTTTCCGCCACAGGGTGAGTTGATGTGTACCCCAGCAGTAATAGCTGCCTCTAAGATATCTGTGCCATGAGGAACATTAATCCCCTTATTGTCAGGATGAAAAGTGATTTTGTTTGTAGTAGTAGTCATTTTTAGTTTCATACTCCCTCTTCTCCTTGCCGTATCCTCTATACTTATCGGGTTATCCTTGCACTGTTTTACATCATAAGCTGATACTGTTTTTAATCCCTGAAAAAAACCCTTTATCTTAAAGATTTCTTCTTGAGACAAGGGAGAAACACCACATGTTCGCAATGGTGTATTTATTTGCACATCATCAGGCTTTATCTCAAGCACCAGCTTTGCCATTTTTTCTGCAAATTCTTTATTCTCTGGCACAAACATCATCTGAATGGCTAATTGTCCATGATATTTTTGTCTAAATCGCTTTATCCCCTGATAAATCCCATCAAAGGTAATCCCTTGAGCCGGATTATTTATCATAGAAAGAGAGGATTGCGACCATGCATCCAATTTGACTGCCACTACATCTGCCAGAGCCAATTCCGTCACCACATCATCCATATCTAAAAGTGTAGCATTGGTCAGGACAGCTACAGGTTTTGCCATAAGGGTTCTAACTGCGTCAATTGCTTCCCCAAGATTTTTTGCCATGCTTGGCTCACCACTGCCGGAAAAGGTGAGATAATCTATCTCAACCTTAGGCAATTTCTTTAGTTCTCTGACAATTTCCTGGGTAGGGACATATACCTTTCTGTCTGCAGGAACTGCCTGAGCCCTTCCAATCTGACAATAGCTGCAATCAAAGGTGCATATCTTTTCTGCCTGTGAAAGCAGGTCTATGCCTAATGAAATACCCAGTCTCCATGAAGATACGGGTCCGTAAATATGTTTTAATATAGAATTCATAGCCACTTGATAGTCCTCCATTTTTAGTAGTGAAAAGTCTTTAGACCCGTAATAACCGTACACAGGGTACACTTAAAGACGCACATAAAGGTGCTCATTACATTCTAATACTCGATGTTCAAGTTTTCGACCTGTGCGGTTGAAATATGCTACAGTTTTAACGCATCATCTACGAAAT
>JASEHA010000084.1:5623-8120 GCA_030018795.1 bacterium | reverse complement strand
ACTCATCTATTTTTGACTGAAAGAATCGTAGGTTAAAAAACTTGAACATCGAGTAAAAATATCATGTATTATGAACTTATTATTGCCTTGCGATACCTGAAAACACTCAGGCAAGAAAGATTTATTTCCCTTGTAAGTCTGGCATCCATAGCTGGTGTGGCTATTGGTGTTACGGCATTGATTGTCACCCTCTCTGTGATGAGTGGATTTGAACGCGAGTTAAAGGAAAAGATACTTGGCTTTTCAAACCATCTTGTTGTCTCTGGATTAACAAAAAATCTAACTATTGATGTAATCAAAAAAATTGAGCATGAACAGGTGATTGGCATAGCACCATTTGTCGAGGGTGAGGCAATATTATCCTCTAAGTATGACTCTTGTGGCGTTATGATCCGCGGTATTAATACCAAAAGCGAAAAAGATGCCAGCCTTTTGTCTAAATGGATAATTGCTGGTTCGTTTTCTATGATTAATGGTGATGCCCTTATCGGAAAAGAGATGGCAAAAAGGCTGGGGCTGAAGATAGGCAATACTATCTCCCTTGTCAGCGGCACATTCTCAGGTATGTATGAGGTCAAAATCAAGGGTATCTTTTGCTCCGGGATGTATGAATATGATTCAAGGCTGGTGTTTGTTTCCATAGGGGGGGCACAGCAACTGTTTGGTATGGATAGAAATAAGCTTACAGGTATCTCCTTAATGGTAAGGGATGTAAACAGTGTCAGCAGAATAGCTCAGGATATTCAGGCAAGGCTTGGCTGGAGCTATCAGGTGGCAATATGGCAGGATTTGAACAAGAATCTTTTCTTTGCCCTGAGGCTGGAAAAGGTGATGATGTTTATTATCCTCACACTTATTGTGCTTGTGGGTGTATTCAATATCTTCTCCTGTCTGGTGATGACTGTATTTCGCAAGATACGGGATATTGGTATCCTTAAGGCTATGGGTTCATCAGACAAAAGTATCAGGGGTATCTTCATCCTTTATGGTCTGATGATTGGGGTAATTGGGGCAATTATTGGATGTATTGGCGGTGTGGGGATATGTCTTGCTCTGGCAAGGTATCAGTTTATTAAGCTGCCGTCTGATGTCTATTATATTACCTATCTGCCGGTGGATCTAAGGCTATGGGATGTGATGCTTATTGGGTTGGCAGCCGTGATATTGAGTATCCTTTCTACCCTGTATCCAGCCTCACAGGCAGCAAGGCTAAATCCAGTGGAGGCGTTGAGGTATGAGTGAAAAGGAGAGGTGTTTAGGCTGAAGACTGAAGGAATTCTGTCTTACCTGACAGTCTACAGCCTATCCACCTATTTCTTGAGGGTAAAACTGCTGATGTTGTCAATCATCAACGTATGCAAGACGTATCTTATGGCTGATGAAAGCATTCCTGTGCTTAAGGGTATAAATCTGGAGGTATCCCAGGGTGAGATACTGTCTATTGTTGGGCCGTCTGGTGCAGGCAAGAGCACCCTGTTGCATATCATGGGCGGATTGGATACACCAACCAAAGGAAAGGTGTTATTCCTTGACAGGGATATCTTTAACAAGAATGATCTGGAGAAATATCGGAACATGACCATTGGCTTTATCTTCCAATTTCATCATCTCATGCCAGAGTTCACTGCCCTGGAAAATGTGATGATGCCGGCTCTGGTTAACAGGCTGCCACAAAGGCAGACGAGGGAGAAAGCATGGCAGATGCTGAATGATGTTGGATTGGCTAACAGGTTGAACCATATGCCTGCACAACTCTCTGGTGGAGAACAGCAAAGGGTGGCTATTGCCCGAGCATTGATCAATGAACCAGACCTGATCCTGGCTGATGAACCCACTGGTAATCTTGATTCCCATACAGGGATGGGTGTCTTTCAGATATTGGAGGATATTGTCCAAAAAGGGAATAGGACAATGGTCATTGTTACCCATAACGAAAAACTATCGGAAAGGGCTGATAGGGTGGTGAGGTTGATTGATGGGATGGTGGATACCTCATGACAATTAAAATTGCAGATTACAAGTAGGGTGGGCATTGCCCACCAATCTGTTTGTCATCTACACCTTTGGTGGGCGGTGCCCACCCTACCCCTAATATCAAATGTCATGAGGTAATAGTAGTATGTGCAAGAGTGGCGAAGGTCGATTCATCTGTCTTAAATTGAGCAGGTGAGAAAAGCCGGATGATAGATGTGTTAGTAGCTAAGCTTAAGGGTTTCTTGCAAGCAAGGACTATTTTGACCTTGCGAGCAAATTATTAAGGAGGAAGATAACCATGTGTAAAAAAATTATGTTAGGATTAGCAACGATTGTCTCTCTGGGGATTTGTTTTAGCGGGGTAGCGATTGCGACAGATACTACCGATACTACCGACAATGTGGCCAAGCCAACTATTGTAAATAGTACAAGTGCAAAGCCAACACTGTGCCCGGGTGTGATTAAGCCAACGGTGTGTCCGCAAGCACCGACAAAGTGTCCACCCACACCCACAAGGTGTGAA
>JASEHA010000084.1:0-5525 GCA_030018795.1 bacterium | reverse complement strand
CCAACGGTGTGTCCGCAAGCACCGACAAAGTGTCCACCCACACCCACAAGGTGTGTTATATGCCAGCCAACACGTGATGCATCAGGGGCAGCAAAGCCAACGGTATGTCCAGCAGGAACTGCGTGTCCGGTAAAGCCGACACAATCAGTTGAACAAAATTGTCCTGTGCCTGTAGGGGAGTAGTTGATCCGTTGATTTATAAGGGGCAGACTTTGAGTGTCTGCCCCTTATGGTCTGTAGTGAGGGTTTTTAGACCCGATATAACAACGTATCGATAGCATGTAGAGACGCAAGATGTTGCGTCTCTACATGCACCTAAAGGTGCTCACTACTTTTCGCACCTTGATCTGGAGGTAATAATGATACAAAAAAGATGGTGGCTGATATTATTATTGATATGTCTTTCAGGCTGTATCCCTGGTGGTTTTATTATCACTGATGAGGCAGAAGATGTCTCTGACGAGGGCCCGCAGCTAACAATAACAGCCTCACCTGACCCTGTTCCTGCCTTAGAGATGATTACTATAACCATTACCTCAGATAAACTTCTGGTAAATCCTCCCACAGTAATCATTACCCAGCATTATGAGAGAAAAGGCATAGATATTACCCAGAGCATGGAAACCACAGACCAGCTTGCATGGCAGGGCACATATACGGTTAAATCTGGATATGAAGGCAGTGCTGTAATTGAGGTTTTTAATGCCTTTGATGAAGATGGGAATAAGGGTTATGGGACCGCAAGCTTTGAGGTAATAATGCCAGAGGAAGGGGATGTATCAGAGGAAGAAATGGTGGAAGAAGGGGAAGAAGGGGAAGAATCGGAAGAAAAGGAAACAGAGGAAGAAGCTGAATATGAAGAGGTTATGTGGCATGATATTCGGGGAGAATATGGAAAGACTGGTGCAGCTCAAGCACCTATGCTGACAACTCAAAAAAAGGTAAGCAATAATATCAAATGTATTGCCGCAGATGACGAAAATATCTGGTTTGGTACAAATGATGGGATTGGGCAATATAATAGATTAACTCAAAGCTGGAAAGGGTTTTTTAATAAAAAGGGTGGATTAGGTAATTCTATCCATTGTCTGGCGATAGATGATAATATTGTCTGGTTTGGCAGCCACGGAGATGGTTTGTTCAGGTATCAGAATTCTACTGGAAAATGGCTTGCCTCACCTGCAACCAATAATTTGCTTGACCCAAATATTAACGATATTCTGATTGTTAATAACATTGTCTGGGTAGCCACGGATCATGGCCTGGCTAAGTATGATACACTATCAAAACAATGGATTTTTTATACACTTCAAACAACCTATCATCAACTGATTAGTGAAAAGATTACGAAGCTGGCATGGCTGTACCCACATCTCTGGGTAGGTACGGACAGGGGTTTGATGAGCTATGACCCCTTGTCTGATGTCTGGCAGAATCAAACGGCAATATGCAGCAGAAATATTGCCTGCCTTTTTATGAACCAAAATGACCTCTGGATTGGAACACCAGATAGCGGCATTATTCAGCATGATACCATTAATAATGGTACTAAAACCTATACCATATCTAATGGTCTTTACAGTAATTCTGCCTTAAGTCTGAAAGCAGATACAAGTCATGTATTTGTAGGGCATTCAGGCGGAATGTCTGAGCTTGATAAGTCAACCGATATCTGGATGTCATTTACCCATACGAAGATTGGAGATATTATCCGCTCACTTGATGATGTGCAGGCAATACACCTTGAGGATAATGGCAGTCCATGGATAGGGATGAATACCGGTCTGATTGATATCTCTCAGTCAGAAATCATGGAGGTTGTTGAGCCGATAATTATTGAGCTGAATCCGGTTATGGACGCAGTTCTTTCGACAACATATCTTGAGGTTACGGCTAAATATGAGGATAATATCGGTGGCAGCGGGATTAATCCATTTGCTGTCTTACTCTGGATAGACGGAGTGCAGGTTCATGGAACAGCCACATCGCAGAACATCTGCTATAAAGCAACATCTACGCTCACAGAGGGCGAGCATAGCATAGAACTTCAGGTAGCAGATAATTGCGGAAATATTATTGTCCAAAAAAATACATTTAGCATTGCCCTGCCTGAACTTTCCTATAAGCTCCTTGTTCCACAGGTTTATGTCAAACCAAGTGGGGAGCTGTCTGTGACTATTGATGCCAGCGAGAAGCTAAAAGCCACACCTACAGCATCTTTATCTTGTGCCGAAATTTTACGCTTTACTGATATTACTGGAGGGAAAGCATCCTTATCAGCTCCTAAGGTTATGGAAAACGGAACAGAGACAGGGACATCTATTGCCTTTGGGTCATGGACAACAACGGATCGAAAGAAATGGATAGGAACAGTTATAGTACCAATTAATGCTATTGGTATAGGCACTATTACGGTTGGAAGTTTTGAGGATGTTCATGGTCGAAAGTCTAATGAAAAGGTAAATAGTGTTAAGGTTGTCAGAAGGGATGATGCAGGGGTAATTGCTCCCATTGCTCCGCAAATAACCTCTCTGGCAACATCCACCATTGCTTCTGTTACTACAATTACAGGAACAGCTACCCCTAATACATTTGTAAATCTTATGGTTGCTGGTAAGATCTTTCGTACGGTCAGGGCAGATAACGCTGGTAATTTTACATTCAAAAATGTCCCGATTACAGCTACGATAACAACAGCAGCTATTGATAAAGCCAGGATTGCAAGCGAGGTATCAGAGATTAATGTCACACCGGCTATGCTGGTTGATTTTCCAAGACTGGTAAGTACTAAGATAAAGGTTCGCGGAATAGCAAACCAGACGATTGGCACGGTTTCAGGCAATCTATTGTATGACTACGGCTCTGTGACATTAAGCATGGTTATTGGCGAAAACAATCTGGGCTGGATAGGGACGGCGAGCATTCCATCTGGTGTTGAGGGTATGGGCACATTAACCATTTTTGGCACAGATAACCAGAAGGCGTTGTTTATTGGCAGGCTGATGATTGATACCAACCCGCCAGGGACACCAACCATTACTGTTGCCAAAATATCTGAGAGGGGTGATTGGAGGATCTATGGCACGGCAACAGGGGCTGATGTGGTTGAGTTGCGGGATGAGCAGTTGGGTAAACAAAGGCTGTATGGTACAACAACCCCTCAAAATTCAAGATATGCTTTTGAGGCAATACCAGTAGGTACAACTGCTCTTCGTGTAGTAAGTGTAGACAATGCTGGTAATCGAACACATTCAGAGACAATAGTTATCTATCCATCATTGCGGATTTTTGCCATTAATATGCCGAAATTAGCGAGCACTATGCTTGAGGTTCTGGGTAGTGCAAATCATGCGATTGGGACGATTAGCGGGTATGTATCGTATGGCAAGGGGACTGTGACACTTAATATGGCTGTTGCCAACCTGATTGGTACGGCTGATGATGGTCGTGGCTGGGTTGGGAGTGCAAGCATTCCTGCTGGTGTTGATGGCATGGGCACAGTAAGCATTTTTGCCACAGACATCTACAACCAGCAGGCAACATTTATTGGCACACTAACGATTGACACCACACCGCCGGAGACACCGACCATTGCGGCGACATACACAGCTAAAGCTGGGTGGCTGGTGTATGGCACAGCAACAGGGGCGACAATGGTTGAGTTGTGGGATAATAAGGGGCTGGTTGGGACAGCCACTCCATCGAAGAATGGCGATTTTACCATAAAAGCACGCCAGCAATCAATAGGCACGACCACTGTCTGGGCAGAGAGCATCGATAAGGCTGGCAATCAGGCAAAATCCCGACCACTCGACATTCCCGCACCCTTGCGGCTTTTTGGCAATCTGCCACAGTTGGTGAGCATCATGCTTGATGTTCGTGGTGGTGCAAATCATGTGATTGGAACAATTAGCGGGTATGTATCGTATGGCAGGGGGACTGTGGCACTTAATATGGCTGGTGATGGCCAGGGATGGACAGGGAGTGCGACTATTCCTGCTGGTGTTGACAGTACAGGCACTGTAACAATCTTTGCTACAGACATCTACAATCAACAGGCAGCATTTATTGGCACACTGACGATTGATACCATCTCGCCCGCCACACCAACCATTGCAGCGACATACACAGTTACAAATGACTGGATAGTGTATGGCACAGCAACAGAGGCGGTGGTTGTTGAACTGATTGTCAACGAGCAGTCGTCTGGCACAACTACACCAAGTGTTACAGGAACATTTTCGTTTGTGTTGACAGGTGATTTTGCTGAGCCAATAATTGTTTGTGCAGTGAGTATTGACAGGGCTGGCAATCAGTCGTTATCTGATAGTATTCCGTTACAAATGATATTCGCTGCTCCAACAATCCCTGCTGCCAATATTCTATCAAATGATGGCGGAACCATCACCATCTCTGGCAAACAAGGACCGATTACACTCAAAATACCGACTGATGTCCTGGATAGAGATAGTCAAATAACGATTACAGAGATTGCCAAAACCGCAGGGAAATTATCCATAGCCAACTTCAACGCAAGATACGAGAAACATATGACACCACTTCAGGATAGCTGTATAAGCCTTGCCTGTACTCATCAGGCAGACGGCAAGCCTATCTATTCCACTAAGCAAGCCATGAAACTCTGTCTTCCTTATGCTGATGACAATCATGATGGAATTGTGGATGAAACAGCTATTCGTGCTGAAACCTTAAGAATATTCAAGCTAAATGAGGCATCCAATCGCTGGAATATGCTTGCAGACTCCTATCCTGTGGCAGTAAAATGTGAGGTTTGGGCAAATATCTATGAGTTCGGAATCTATGCAATTATACCGTATGAGCAGGCAAACAGCCTTGCTGATGTAAAGGCTTATCCCAATCCATTCTATCCTAATATAGGACAGATATGCTGGTTCTCCCCATCTCCACCGGGCCGTTACACTATTTCCATCTACAACTCTGCTGGTGAACAGGTTAAAATATTGAGGCAAGACAATAAATGGGAGGGAGACAATGATAAAGGCAACCCTGTTGCCAGCGGCATATATTTTTACCTTATCAAGAATGCTAATGAAAAACAAACCGGCAAGATTGGGCTTATACGATGATTTCAGATTGCTCCACACCTTTTTGGGTAGGTGATGCTCCCTGTAATCCGTAACAATCTTTCTATTCGTCGCTGTCCCGAATTTCCCCCATTGGTATAACAAAGGAATTGCTTTGGCTGATTTAGGCATGCATAACGAGGCAATATATGCCTTAGAGAGGTTTGTTGAATTTGCACCTGCACATTTTGCAGGTCATGTTGAGCAGGTTAAAGCGTTTATTCGTCAGTTTAAAGGGCAATAAAAATGCGGTAACACTTTAGTCATCTGAAACTTGTGTAAGTAAGGGAAAAGATGTTATAACTCGCAGGCTAAAGCCTGCGGCTACCAATTTCTACCAATTTCGCATTTTGCAGAAGTCTATTACTCGATGTTCAAGTTTTTTAACCTACGATTCCTTCAGTCAAAAATAGATAAGTG
>JASEHA010000083.1 GCA_030018795.1 bacterium | reverse complement strand
CAATAATATTTCAGAGATATTTCCCCTTTGCATCAAATCGAAGAAGTCTGATTTTATCTCCTCAAATATCTGTAGCAACTCTTCACCTGAAAAATTACCCAACTTTGAGTATTTCATTACTAATGGAACATCCTGAAAATTTGCATCTAAAAAACCTTTGACATCCTCTGCTGGATTCAGTCCAACCCCTATTGAGATTGCTATACTGCCTTTTGCTGAAGAGGTAAATTTTAGTAATTTTTTTCTTCTTTTACATCGTATCCACCTTTTTGTAAAAAAAATGCTGCCCCATGACAAGCCTATTACCCAACCCAGAAGCGTACCTATGTTTGTAATCAAGCTAAGAGGCTGGTCAAAAGTAATTAGGTTGCGAAATACTTGCGACATTGTTACCATAAGATTACTCCTTCCAATTAGTTATAGTAGTAAACAGCGGTAGAGACGCAAAAATCTTACGTCTCTACTTAATCCCAAGCAGGATACTTGTATTGCTCCGCACTATTTAGAGGATCTCTAACACTACCCAGCCAAATGGTACAAGTCCATTATTATTACTCGGCTTACTTGTTTCAGAGGCAAGCCAGATAGTGGTTGCATGGTCAAGGAAAATAGTTGGTTTTTTCCCCTGATTTATTTTGATCTGGCGATTGCCTTCAACAGTAACTGCTTCTGCTCCAGAATGCCTGCCTATGCGTAATATAAATGTGGATGACCCAATCTTGCCATGGAATTGTTCCTTAATTTTCTTGACAACTGAATCCCCGCCAATTTCTCTGATAATCTCATTTTCTCCATTTACACTATTAATAAACTCCAGTAACTTGTTAATAGGGTTTCTTATCTTGTTTACTGGCTGATTTATATTTATCATTCCTTCAAAGATTGCATTCGGCTTTATTGTTTCAAGTATCTGAAATGGCCCCTTTGCATCAGACCCTGACTTCTTCTTTTTATTTACTGCGTAAAGGATTTTTGTTCCTGCATTACCAACAGGGGAAAAGTCAGATGGTTTAACCATGCAGAATGGGTCAGAATCAAAACTACCACCCAGTAAGTTCTTTTCCAACCCCTTATTATCCATACTATTCCAGTTTTTAATGCCTTTATCTCTTGCAAGTTTACTTAAATATGCAGTTCTTAAAGAGCCCTTAAGTGAAGAACCAGGAATATAAGGCGTATTGTTATAAGGGTTATAAGTTGTTCGGGATATGGCAAATTGATTAAGTTTTTGTTTTATCTCGCTCTTATCTAATCTCATGACTTTTTCGTAATGTGACAGCAGGTCTGATGCTATTTCAATCTCTCTTCCTTCAATTGATTTGCTTGCAATGAATTTATAAATTTCAAGGATAGAGGGGATATCCCCCTTCATACAAATTTGAGCAAATCGTTGTTTATCCTCAGATGATAGTGATTCCATAAAATTCAGCGGATCAAAGGCTATAAGTCTGGCTTTTTTCTTATCAATTACAAAACCTGTAGGTTCATATACCTCATCACACCCAATATGGACAGGTGATAGTATATGTAATCTAACCCTTAGTGGTTTTTCCATATTAAACCTCCATGTGTAACAATGCTCAAGCTGGAAGCTTGAGTATACCTAAACATCCACCCTTACAGGGAGATAAAGAGAATACCCCTGCATAACTGTTTTGAACTCTACATGCTTTGAAATATCAGATATTGCTGTTCCAATATAAGGCTTATCAAAACACATCTTTTTTCTCTCTTTTCCCCCTTTTTCAGGCTTAAATATTGCCCCTTCATCAGCCATTATCACAGGGTTTTTGAATGGGTTAGCTGACTTTGCCAGAACATCCCCATGCCTTCCAAACCTTGTAAAGGGATTAAAAAACATGGCATCAAAGGTATCCTTCTCAGGAACGCATGGAGAAAGTGTATAGCAAGCATCTGGAGAAGCACTTCCCATATCAAAAGTATTTATCTCGCTATCCTCGCCAAGTTCAAACCTGCCCAATCCTGTTGAAGCATCCTTGCCAAAACCTGTTAAGCCAATCTGTTCAAGTCCTTTTTTTATCTGTTTAATATCAATCATATCCTCTTCAATCCCAACAAACAAAGCCAGCTCAGTTTCAGGATAAAATACAGATTGTTCCATTGCAAAGGGATCAAACCCTTTTTCCCCTGTTTTATTGGTGAGTCTATTTATTTTATTGTGATATTGAGAAAACTGGGCAGCAAAATCTTTAGAGATAGCCTTTCTCATCTGATGCTGCATTTCATGGCTTAATTGCTTGTTTGCCATACAAAGTAGTTCGTCGTCATTTACAAATGTCAGCTCCTTAAATGATGAGAATCGCTGTCCTTCTTCTATCAGCATCCATTTTTTCTTCTTAATTTCTTTTCGTTGTTCAATCTGTTCTTTTTCCCCTGATAGATTAAACAATTTATCCATGGACAGGTTTGGTTTTATAAATGTGTAGCAATACTTTTCCCTAACTACAAATTTAGGATACATAGAAGAAAAGACAGCAAATGGCTTTTCCTGATAGCTTGCCATGAGTTCATCTATCGGTATAGAAGAGAGCTTTGAATCATAAGCAATCTGCCAACAGAAATGTCCAAATATTGTATCACCCTTAAATGGTGTTCCAAAGCCTGTAATTGGCTTAATTGTAATCTCATATATTTTCACAACGATCCTCCCTGAAAAGGGTTTAGTGCTTTGAATTTTGTATTTGTGGTTTCATCCTTATAGCTTATGACTATTCTTCCATATCCTCTACTGCTATTACCGCCAATGGCATCCATTTCAAGGAGTTTGAGTCCCATTAACAGTTCATTAAAAAGCTTTTCGTCACTTTCCTGCAATATTTTAAATGTAACCAGGAGCTTAAATACTGTTCCCTCAGGCACACGCTCTATAAATCTTGGACTGATTGCAGTTCCTTTAATCCTGTTAATCGAATTCTCAGACTTTTCCTCTGTCAACAACCAGCGATTAGTTTTTGCCTTTTCCCTCCAGTTATCATCGAGATAACAATCAGCAAAAGAGACCCTTGTTGGTCCAAGATCAGTCTCATCCTTTGTATCTCCGCTTGAACCAAATATCTTGAGGATTGCCTCAGCTTTGAGTTTCAATTTCTCACTTGTAACCTTTTCAAGTGTCGCACCTTTTACAACATCTCCTTCTGTATAAATCATCAATCCGCTTTCCATCTCAAGAAGCGAGCGAACCTTACCCTTTAATGATGAGCCGGGGATATAAGGCTCAAGAGTATGCGGATGCTTAATAACTGGACTGTCTGTGCCGCCAATGTGCATTTCCATATTACCCGAACCAATATGCAGCCCGCTTTTCAGGGTAATTGTGCCTTCAAGTTTTTTAATGTTTAAAAGTCTCATCCTCTATCTCCCTCCTTTTCGTAATGGAATTTGTAATAACCCATAAACGCCTCAAACAATCCTGCAAAGGCATCAAAATCATCCTTGTCTTTGATATTTTTCAGAGACTCTTCGATAAAGTTCTTAAATCCATCTGAAATAAGTTTTCTTCCCACGGCATAAGCTGCTTTTGCAGTAAGCATTTTCAGATAAGGTAATATTTTTTCAAATTCATCAGGGTCTGTTTTATATCGTAAGACCTCATTATAAAACTTTCTTATCTGGGTAGGCTTATTTGTTGTCTTATTGCGACTTTCATTAAATACCTTCTCTGCTAATTCCTCTGCTGTTTTTGAAAACAATTCCGTCTGAATCTGCTTTTTACTCTTATCCTTCCAGAACGTAATCATAAATCATTCCTCCTTTATCGGTGGTGTCTCTTAAATAGCTAACTTGTGTAAGAAAAGGAGATACGGGGATAGAACAAAATGTATTAAAAACAAACAAACCAATCAAATCTCCTTATCTCTATTATCTCCATATCCCCCTTTTTACACCTTAACTACAAAGATCAGGCTATGGTGAGACACCACCCCTTTATCTTTGATTATATATTACCTGCCACACAGGTATCTTCATTGCACCGCCATGATTAATGAACCATTCAAAGGCTTTTTCAACCTCTTTTACAGCCCCTTCTTTTTTATCCCCTTCCAAATCCTTAGCCGTATTTCTGACAAGGTTATACTTGAACCTTGCTCGCCATTTCAGGCATTCCCATTCCTCCATATCAACACCCTCATGTCTCCCCAAAAGTTCTTTTTCCTGCTTTGCCATATCAGCAAAGTTATTGAAATTAAACAACATGGCATTATTGATAAATTTTTTCTCTATCCATTCGTAAAGCTGTTTTTTAATTTTCTCAAGATTATGGAAGTCGTCCCATTTAATGGATTCATCAAACAGAGTTATAGAATCCCTTTCATTATCCTTTGATTTTTTTAAGGCATGTTCTGACCTTTCAGCAATAGACAGAACTGGTTCACCCTGTTTATGAATACTTATTCCAGCTGATATAGTAATTTGCTTGTTTTGGCAAACATATTTACTGAATGACTCATGTAGAAAAATGGCAAAATCAATAATCCTATTCCACGGACCTATCAAAAACAAATCATCACCCCCAGAAAAAACAGTATAAATATCCTTGAATTCTTCCCTTGAGCTTAATATATACGGAAGATATATGGAAAAATAATGATTTATCTGCCTGCTCAGTGTGGTCATCCTTGAGAGGCTGTTTCTTTTTAAGCCAAGCCCGAATATCAGACCAAGTTTATCTACATCTGCCTTTAAGACGCCCAAAGCCTCAACCCCTGTAAAATCATCCTGTTTATCTGTAGGGTTTAAGGCTTTACAGGCAATATGAGAAAATGTCTTTGGCTTACCAATATCCATCTGTTCAATCATTTCTAATTTCCTCTTATCACCCTTTGTTCCATGCAAATAACGCATATCATTTGAATCTGATTCATCAAAAAATGGCACATAGCCGTTGATAAATTTTGCTGTTATGTCCCTGGCAATATTTCCGTCTTTGCAAATAGAGATGTCCCAATATCTTAAGAGTGTGCCTTTTTCGGCAAGGTCATTGAGTTTTTTAGTTACATCAAAAGATACCTGATACTCTCCAAAAAACGGTTCTTTAAGCTTATCACCATAAATATCTGCATCAATGGCAGTGATAGCAATTCTTTCAGCCTTTACAAGGTTTGTGCCAATATAGATGTGATCCCTGCAGATTCCGCAAGCAGATGATTCATCTCCAAAGTTTTCACTTGATGGTCTTTTTCCGCAAAATGGACAGAGTTTCTCATATAAATCGTTATTGAATTGTTCAAAATAACCCTTAATTACGCCGCCATATTTTTCAAGGTTAAGCTTGCTATACTTCTTTTTTTCCAATTCGTCTCCAAGCCTATTCCAAAAATCACTGAAATTTCTTGATGTAAAATCGCTGTATGATGTCTCAACAAATGATATGCCAAGAGCTGATTCGCCATAGAACATCTTAATAAGCCAGTCATTAATCTGCTCCTCTACTTTTTTAATCATATCCCTTGTTTCTGCTGTATTTGGAACAATGATTGTAAATTTTCCTGCAGCACTTAAAACAACAGAAGCAGTTGTTACCCCTATCTGCCGGCAGAGCATATCAGCAGCAAGCTCTGAGATAAGGGAAACAGCAAACGATCTGCCCCTTAAAAGTTTAGCTGCTTCCTTATTGGTACTGCCACCCTCACTGAAGATAAAATTCTGGATACCATAGAAATCCCCGTTCAGGATCAAAAACTTCTTTTTTTCATCGTTTTTTATTTGTTCAATGTTCATGCTGTTGTTTTGCTTATGGTATAAATATATGGCTGAGGCTAATGCAGCCGTCATCTTTGAATGGTCATAAAGAGAGACATCAGGCACAACCTTTCCCACAGTGGCAGCCGGGATATGGGAGGTATAAATCATAAACAGGCTGTCAAAATGCTCAAACCAGAGAGGTAAGTTTTTCTCCTTGTGGCACAACTTTTCTAATGAGCTGACAAAGCTAAGGAATAGATCGCTGTATTCTTTTTGAGCCTGAGTATTATCTATTTGCTTTTCGTTTTCAGGAAAGATATTTTCTGGGGATAATTCTTTTAATGGGTATCTGAAGGCATAAGATTCAAGGTTATCATCCTTCCAATGGTTGTCTGTGCTAATGCCTTCGAATATAGTCAGCAGTCGTGTCTTTTTATAGTCCTTAACCTTTATTTCAGAATTATAGTCTTTAAACTCATCGCGGTCAAAACCACTGCTTACCCTATCAGCCATGGCAATAATCCACTGCAAAGGTGTTTCTGGTTTATGATGCATGGCAGCAAGATTTATAAAAGAATCACCAAGCCCCCATTTTCCTTTATTAAGCCTTTCTGGCAGAAGTTGTTCTATATGGTCTACAAATGCTGCTGTGTAAACAGCATGTTTGTGAGTATATTTACCATTATAACATGGCTGATATAAAGCTATGTTATTGAGTAAAAAGGTTTCATTAGGATAAAAGCCATGACTTAATTCTGAGTTCTCATTTTGTCTGTTGTGAGCTCGTTCTGCAAATTTCCCAATGTCATGCAAGTATCCAGCAATGGCTATCTTACAGATTGTTTCGTCTATCATAAATCCCTCCTTTCTTCTATATCATTCAGCAAACCTGATCCTTAATTCTTAAATTTCGCATTTCCTTTCATACCTTCCCAGTCCAAAGCTCGTTCCTTTGCCAACATGCAGGACTTCTCCAGCCTTTATCAATGACATAAATGGTGTTATGTCTCCTTCAAAGGTTATCTTGCCGACAAAGCCGCCCATTTTCATTCGTGTCTCCTGTCTGGCAGAGTATCTTTCCCAGTCATACCATTGCAGATGATCGTGTGCCAGTCTTATTTGCCTTGCCTGCTCTATAATCCCTTTGAAATCTATTTGTGATGTGTCGCAGCCAGAGTGGAAATAGGAGAGAAGGGCTATCCGTCTGAGGAGGTTTCTTATGAGTATGTGAAATTGTAAATCCTTGGTCAGGTATCCATTGTAGACAATGCGACAGGGGGTAAGGAAATTGAGGGTCAATGATTGTAGGCTGTAAGTAATTTCTGCTCCAGTATCCATAGTTAAGTGATCAAATGATAGCAGGATTTTCGTTTTGGAATCGTAGATTATCTTTCCCTTGCAGCTAACATTTTGCAATTCAAATCTGCCCCTATCCTTTCCAATGCCTATCCTGCCAAATTCCTCGAAGGTGTAGATGAAATAAGGAAGATAATCTATTGCCCTTCCAATAAGGATAAGATTGAGGGTAAGAGTATCGCCTGTTTTATAGCCATGATGGCTTTCTTGCGGTGGCTCAATGATAAAGGGATGTGGTGATGATTCATATTTACGCATGACTGTAGTCCCAGCAGGCGGCGGGGTCTCAAAGACATAGGAATAAACACATTTTCCCTTCAGGATACATTCCTGGCACAGTCTGTCTCTTAAGGCACATACCACTCTTTTGAAGGCAGTCCCAAACCCGCCCCGCAGGGTAGAGCCAAGATACATCGGCAGGTGTAACTCATTACTGGCAGCAAGGGTAAGTTTAAATCGTGATATCTTAAGGCTATTCAAGATATTATGAAGAGATTCCATTGTTTCCATAATGGTAAATAATAGCAAAAAACAAGGAGAAAGTCAAGGCAAATTTTAGGGCAAACGTAACCGCTCAACAGTGAGTGTTGCATAGCCTCTCTCGCCATATCTACACTCTTAAGCACTGTTTGACTCTATTTCCTGCCATGTTTTGGTATTGCTTGACATGGGGGGAGTCTCAGGAGATATCCAACATTAAACGCATCAAGTAGGCTATATTAAGAGGCGACAAACCTTACTTTCTTGCTCAACAACCTTTTTCATCCACCTCCTGCCACTCCTGTCGAACAATTCGAAATCAACAAGTCACAAGCAAAGTCGAAATGTGGAACTTTTTCAGCCGTTTTGTTGTCTATAGACTATTATACTCGATATACTCGATGTTCAAGTTTTTTGCCACTATTGGCACTTTAGCAGTGAAACAGTAGGGGCGAGGCCTTCCCCGCCCTGATTGGCCGAACCATAGGAATTGTGGGACACTAAAGGAATGCATCCAGATAGCATTGGATAATCAAAGATAACAATAGCTAAAAGGGATGTGGTTGCGTCAGAATTAGGGGTAAAGGATGTGAGGGCAGGGTATCTTCCGAGGTTAGATGCTGCGGCAAACTATAAG
>JASEHA010000082.1 GCA_030018795.1 bacterium | reverse complement strand
GTTTTGAGCACATTAATGAGAAAGTCAAGTATTATCAGTCCATTGGAGAACCTTTAGATTTTCGTTGACACCAAGAAAAAGGAACTGGTTGGTAATTTCAAGAATGTAGGCAGAGAATTACGTCCAAAAGGGCAACCAGAATTAGTTAACGGTCATGATTTTATGATTCCAGAGTTGGGGAAAGCATCTCCTTATGGGGTGTATGATACCAACTCGTATCAGAAAGGCACCAAGGTATCGGATGAAGAGATGGCTCATATCAATATCCAAAGGGATTTATTCCACAGCGAATGGAACTACACTATCTCTTCAGCTTTTACATAGAGATGTTATGTTTATTTCATGACAGTTCCTTAGTTTCAAGGGTAAGTATTCCTGGCTCAGGCATTGCCTGGAACCCATTCAAGATAATATTCACAAAGACTTCTTTGAGCCTTTCTTTATCCACCATTATCTCAGGCAAATCCTCAGCTAAATCTTCCTCAATAGCATGTGTTGTCTTAGCATCAGGTGGTATAAAAGCCTGCTCTGCGGTCTCAAGAGCTTCTTTTAACAATGAATTTATTTGCCTTTTTGTTTTATGCAGAGCCAGAGGTTTGGGATATTTACCCAACCCTTCCATTTTTTGGTACAGTTTACCTGCTTCGGTAAATATCTCTTCTGCTAAGGGTGACTCAGGGGTGTGTTTAAGCTTTTCCTTCAGGCTATGAGCCGTATATTGGATCGTCCTGACACAGGTCTTAGTCTTATGAGCCACTTCCGCAACTATTGTACCTATAATGGCTTCTCTTTTCATAATTTCCATCTGCTCAAGATACTCAATAGCCTCCTTCTGTTTCAGGAGATAATGATATATGGCAACAGCAATAAAAAGCACAACAATAACCAGACTGGGTGCTACGAAATCAATCTAGACCCCAGCGTATTTAAATACAAGGAAGGATGCAGTTCCATAACCAATTAAAAATAGTACTGTTACCAAACAACCCCATATAGGAGAATAAAGGGTAAGCAGCTATGATTATTCCGGATAATCATCTTCGAGGGCTCAAAGCTTATAGCCATAACATTCTTCTCCTGCACCCCGGTATCAAAGATAACAAATATATGTCCTGGCACACTCACTAAGGCAGTAGGAATACCAGCACTTTCCAGACAGGCAGCATAGAGCACACTCAAATCATCACAATCCCCTTTTTTAAGCCGCACCTTACCAACAGGGCTGGTAGTATATCGATTATATCTTGATGGGAATATGTTATCAAGTGCTATATCCTCAATCTCAATAAAGCCTTGTTGCTTGTCCGGCTTTTTCTCATAATGGGTTATGAAGGCTATTCGATGGGCATTACCCAGATCATCAAATGGCAGATAGACAGCTGTTACCGACTGACCAATAGAGGCCAGCAAAATATAATTAGGAGAGTTCCCCCCATTCCACCTCCGCTATCCAGAACGTCCCAGCAAGCCTGACTGAGTCCTGGAGATAGTGCCAGAATAGAGAAAGCTACAATCAATACCCTGTATCTTTTTGTCCATCCTTTCATTTTTTATCACCTCCTTTTGTTTTAGTTTAGTTACTCATACACAGAGACCACAGATTACTATTTCTTTTATAGCAAGCTTGATGCCAACTTTATAGATTGTTTCTAACATGCTGAATTTCTGAGAGTTGCAATGAAAAGGCGACTTGCTTCTTGACTCAAATAGCTTCAAAAATCGAAGTCAAGGGCTGTATGAAGGCTTCGATTTTTGAAGTGAGAGTATTGCAAGCAGTTTCCAGTGTTATGTTCCTTAAGGCGAAATGTCAAGCAATACCAAAACATGGCAGGGAATAGGGACAAGCAATGCTTAAGAGCGTAGATGTAGCGGGAGAGGCTATGCAACGCTCACACTTAAGAGATTACGCAATCATTAAGATTTTTCTTGACAAACCGTGCAATTCAATGTATTATAATATCATAAAATACGAAAAATTCGGCTATGATTAATTTTTAGTTGATACCCTTCTGCCAATCGATAAACGGCAGATGTAACGTTTACAAAAAGGATGGCATTATGAAAAGAACCCATAATTGTGGAGAATTAGGACTGAAAGACATAGGAAAAGAGGTTATTTTAGCCGGCTGGGTCAATCGCCGAAGGGATCATGGGAAGCTAATCTTTATTGATCTAAGGGATAGGGAGGGTATTACTCAGGTAGTATTTTCACCAGAGGCAGATGATATCTCTCATGCAAAGGCACATGAGATCAGGAGTGAGTATGTTATTGAGATAAAGGGTCAGGTTTGCAACAGACCTGTAGGGACAATCAATCCTGATATTAATACCGGGGAGATAGAGGTATTGGTACATGAATTAACCATCATTAATCCATCAAAGACACCGCCGTTTTCCATTAGTGATGATCTAAATGTCTCAGAGGATGCCAGGCTCAGATACCGCTACCTTGACCTGAGAAGACCGCAGATGCAGAAAAACCTATTCTTAAGGCACAGGGTGTATCAAACCGTAAGACGATTTCTTGATGAAAAGGGCTATATAGAGGTAGAAACACCTATGCTTATCAAGAGTACACCAGAGGGGGCAAGGGATTTCCTTGTGCCAAGCAGGCTTAGTCCAAGAGAGTTTTATGCCCTTCCTCAATCCCCGCAGCTTTTTAAGCAGATATTGATGGTGGCAGGGTTTGAAAAATATTTTCAGATTGTTAAGTGCTTCAGGGATGAAGACCTGCGAGCAGATAGGCAGCCAGAATTTACCCAGGTTGATATTGAGGCATCCTTTGTCAGCATAGATGATATCTGTGGCTTGATTGAGGGGCTGCTGTCTTCTATCTTTAAGAATAGTCTGGGGATAGAGATTAAAACACCATTTCCGAGGATGGATTTTGATGAGGCTATGGACAGGTATGGCTCTGATGCACCAGATACACGGTTTGGCATGGAACTAATAGAAATCACAGATCTGGTCAGGGATGAAGAATGTCAGGTGTTTAACCGGGTGATTGCTCAGGCAGGTCAGGTAAAAGGCATCTGCGTGCCGAATATAGCCTCCATGAGTCGAAAGGATATTGATGAATTAACTGCCTTTGTCAACATCTATGGGGCAAAAGGGCTGGCTTATTTCAAGGGCAAGGAATCACCCATTGCTAAGTTTCTGTCTGAAAAGGCAAGGGATGAAATCTTGAGCAGAATGGGTGCTGATGAGAATTCCTTATGCCTGTTTGTTGCCGATACCCCAAAGATAGTGGCCATGAGCCTCTGCCAGCTAAGGCTGCACTTAGCCAGAAAAATAAACATGATTCCAGAGAATACCTTTAACCTTCTCTGGGTGCTGAATGCCCCTTTACTTGAGTATGATGATGAGGAGAAAAGGTTTACAGCTATGCACCACCCCTTTACCTCTCCGCGGGAAACAGATTATCCATTGCTTGATACTGACCCGCTCAAGGTCAAGGCAAACGCTTATGATGTGGTGCTTAATGGTGTTGAAATTGGCGGCGGCTCGATTAGAATCCATTCTCGTGCTATACAGGAAAGGGTTTTTAATCTTTTAAGCCTGTCAAAAGAAGAGGCAAGGGAAAAATTTGGGTTTCTGCTGGAGGCATTGGAATATGGTGCGCCGCCACATGGCGGGGTTGCCCTTGGGCTTGACCGATTGTTAAGATTCATGGTTGGAGCAGAATCCATCCGTGATGTCATTGCCTTTCCCAAGACACAATCCGGGATATGTCAGATGACTGGTGCCCCATACAGGGTGGACAATAAACAGTTAAAAGAATTAAAGATACGTTTAATTGAGGAGGAGTAGCTTATGTGGGTAGAAAAATCGCAGGTACCAGTAATAGTTTTTACCACTATTCATCGTATTGAAGGGACAATGTACACCTATAAGGATGCAAGGATTCTTGATGAATTAAATGCAGGGGCAAAGGATTTTATCGCCCTTACAAATGTTAAGATATATCCGGCTGAAAGCGATAATATGTTGTACAAGTCGGACTTCATGGCTCTAAACAAGAATCATATCAGTCATCTATTGCCTCAGGAGAATTTCTTGAATGAAGAGGAGTTGTTTTAGGGAAAATGTGGAATGTGGAATTGAGAATGCTTTGAGACGCACCTAACGGTGCTCACTACATTAGAATAAGGAGGTTGTTGTATGAGAAAGAAGTGTCTTGTTGCAACAGTATTTTTGTGTGTAGCTGCAAGCTCTGCTATGGCTGGTGGTTATGAGGGGCCCGGGCTCGGGGCAAAAGGGATTGGTATGGGCGGTGCATCCATTGGACTGGCTGATGAATGGACAGCCATATACTGGAACCCTGCTGGGCTTGCTCAGTTGCAGGGTAAGGGTGTGGGTATGGATGTATCACGGCTTTGTATTGATGGCAGCGATGGTAATGGGGTGGCTAATCCAAAGCTGATATTTGGACCAACTCCTCCAATTAATCAAATGAATCTTGATCAGGATGATGTGTTCTATCGACCATATGCAGGTACAGTAGGATTAACAAATGAACCTGCTGCCTTTTCATCTACAGGGGTAAGCGTCAGCTCTAATGTCTGGCTGCCTGCTGTTGGCGGATATGCTCAAGCAGGCAATTATCATCTTGGTTATGGAGCTTACGCACCGGCAGGGTATAAGACCGATTGGAAAGATACCACAGATGGGGTAACAGCAAGCTATAACATCAAGATGGCAACAAAGGTGTATAATATCTCTGTGGCAAAGAGCCTTGCACCAGGGGTGTCAGCTGGAATTGGGCTGAATGTCATAGGCGGTGATATGGAGAAACATGCCCGCAAAGATGTGCCAGGTACTAATAGCTATACCTATGAATCAGATGGCACCTGCGACGGGAATTCGTTGGAATGGCAGGCTGGTATGCTTTTTAAGCCATCGAGTATTCTGCAGCTTGGACTGGTCTATCGCAGTGGTTCAGAGGTGGCATTGAAGGGTGAGGCAAGGGTGAACTATCCTCTGCCAACAGAAACTACAACCCCACCAGTAATTGTGAAACAGGAAAAATCTGATTTTACCCGCAAGTACAACCATCCAGCTACCTGTGGGCTTGGTATTGCCTTTTATGCCGCTCCAAATCTGACCATTACCTCTGATATTACCAAAACCATGTGGAGCAGCATGAAGAAGGATGTAGACTATTCACCAGATGGCACAATGTTACAAGATACTCATGGAAAGGATCTTGGCTGGACAGATGTAACCAGATTTCGGACAGGCATGGAATACAGACCAAATTCAGTCTGGGCAATTCGGGCTGGTCTGTTTACAGATCCATCACCTGTACCAGACAAGGCTATCAGCCTGACCAATATCATAGATGTCGAACGGATATTCCATACCCTTGGTATCAGCTTCATAAAGAATAACCTGACCTGCGATCTTGTGTATCTGCATGGTGACGGAGAACGGGTTGCTGACAATGTCAGGTATACCAAGACAACCAATGAGTATCGGTTAGCTGGACAGTATCGGTTCTAATTCAAATGCGGAAGCAGGAATGCGGAATGCGGAAGTAACAGAGCGAGTAAGCAAATAAAGTTTTCAATTCTGCATTCCGCATTTTCTTAAGTAAGGAGAGATTAACATGCCAGAGGAAAAAGAAGAAGGGTTGGTACTTGATAAAAAAATAACGGATATATTGGTAGCAAATATCATTCCTACATCGAAATACTTCGAGATTCGTTTTGACAATTTACAGCAACAAATAGACATGAAATTTAGTTATCTGCAACAACAGATAGATGTGAAGTATGATAATTTGCAACAACAGATAGATGTGAAGTATGATAATTTGCAACAACAGATAGATGTGAAGTATGATCATTTGCAACAACAGATAGATGTAAAATTTGATCATTTGCAACAAGAGGTAGATGATGTAAGGTCAGGGCTGAGATCGCTTGAAAGCAGGATGGACAATCGTTTTGAACAGGTAGACAAACGGTTTGAACAGGTAGACAAACGGTTTGAACAGATGGACAAACGGTTTGAACAGGTAGACAAACGGTTTGAACAGATGGACAAGCGTTTTGAGCAGATTGAGGTTAAGTTGGATAAGTTAATAGAACGAGTAGATGTAAAAATAGATGCAGGGTTAAAAGAAAATAGGGGATTAACCATCAAACTATTTACATTTGCCATGACATTTGCTGCTATTTCAATGATGGGACTATTGAGCAAGATGCTACAGATGTTTTAGATTGTGTCAGGACTTACGCAAAACGATAAAATACCTGCTACATAGAGTATATGCACTCCAATAAAAAAATTGACATAAAGATAATAGTAGCCCAACATTCTATGTTGGCATTAGATATACCAGGATAGAATCCTGGGCTACTAAATATGGTTCAAAAATGGTGTTTTGCGTAAGTCCTGTGTATGTTGTAGAGAGTCGATTATCGCCTCTCTACATTTATTATCAAAAGGTGAATAGCATTGCTAAATTCTTTTTCCCTTAAGGCAGCATCTCCTGTAATTAAACGTATTCCCTTTATTGACCCAGCTCATGTGTTTCCTGCCTTTAATGACCAGAGTGGACAGAAATACCTTTTCTTTCTTGACAGTGGCATGAATAGGTATGGGCTTGGTCGATATTCTTTCATTGGACTTGACCCATTTCTAATATTCAAGAGCAAGGGAGAAAATATAGAGGTATTGACCATAGGGATGAATGGCTCTTCATCTATGCAGCTTCAGGGCAATCCCTTTACCATCCTTCGCCAGATTGTTGACCAATACAAACTATCTATGCCAGATATGCTGTCTCAATTACCATCTTTCCTTGGCGGTGGGGTTGGGTATTTTAGCTATGAAATGCGTAATCTTATTGAGGAATTACCAGCAAAGGCTATGGATGACCTTAATATCCCTGACTGTATGGTCTGCCTGTATGATGTTATTCTCATCTTTGACCATAAACAGAGGCAGGCTTATATCTCCTCAAGCGGCTTTCCAGAACAGGGCAGCTTGCGTCATAAACGAGCTCTTTGTCGGATAGGATGGGTGAAGGATCGATTACAACTGGCAGAGGTGTTCTCTGTCAAAGGCAGCATCGCAAACAACCTGGTCGTTGAACGGAATCGAAACGGCATCTCTGTCAAATCTATTCCCACACAATCACTCCTGCAATTGCCAGAAGTGCTGCTTCCAAATGAGGGAGCTCTTCTGCCAGAGGGGCTCACTCTGCCGGAGTGGCTCACTCTGGCAACAACCATTACCTCAAACTTTACCAGGGAAGAATATATCCAGGCTGTGGCAAGGGTAAAGGAATACATCGCTTCTGGAGACATCTATCAGGTGAATCTGGCTCAACGAATAATGAATAGCATCTCTGTCCCGCCATTTGAACTGTATCAGCAGCTAAGAAAAATAAACCCGGCTCCATTTGGCAGCTATCTGGACTTTGATGAGGTAGTAATCGCAGGTTCATCACCAGAAAGGTTCATCATGGTTGAATCAGGCTATGTGGAAACAAGACCAATCAAGGGCACACGACCACGAGGTAAAAATAGGGCTGAGGACAAAAGATTCAAGGAAGAGCTTCTCTTAAGCGAAAAGGATAAGGCTGAATTGATAATGATTGTTGACCTTCTGAGAAATGACCTTGGCCGTGTGTGCCAGCATGGTTCGGTTGTGGTCAAGGACATGCGGATGATAGAAACATATCCAACCGTATTTCATACTGTGGCCACTATTTGTGGCAAGCTTTCACCAGGGAATGACCGCTTTGATCTGCTTAAGGCATGTTTCCCTGGCGGCTCAATAACTGGTGCACCAAAGATAAGGGCAATGGAGATAATCGATGAGTTGGAGCCGAATAAGAGGCATATCTATACAGGCTCCATTGGTTACCTGAGCTTTACTGGCAGCATGGACCTAAATATTGCTATTCGCACCTTTTTGATAAAAAACAATCAGGTTTATTTTCATGTTGGCGGCGGTATTATAGCTGATTCCTTACCAGAAGACGAATACCTTGAAACCCTTCATAAGGGTAAGGCATTGATTGAGGCGTTGACACTGATTAGGTAGATAGACAGTAGGCTGTTAGACTGTAGGTAAGAATGGATTATAACCCCAGGGCAAACGCATCTAAATTCAACACCTGCAAGTGTGAGATAGCACCACAAAAGCAGTTGTTTGTGTGAAATCACAACAGCTTGTGGGTCTTTTGCCCCATACGTTTAGAGTGCATCAACTATATCAATACATACAGATTGTAGAGACGCGATTAATCGCGTCTCT
>JASEHA010000081.1 GCA_030018795.1 bacterium | reverse complement strand
ATGCTCTTTTTACATGAGGCATTATGAGACAGTTGGCTTTATCGAATATTCAGTGCGGCAGATTAAGGTTGACACGACACTACTTGCTAAGTGTACCTATAAACCACTTCAAGTGTCCCTACAGGTACAACCTCAATATGGATAATTTGTTAAGCAGTAAAAATATGTTTACCTAACATCTTGCAGGACTGCAAATTAAGACAAGAGGCAACAATATCTTGATTCTATTTGTAATTTGGCATGATTCTTGCATATAGAGAAGTAAGTCTTTTCTGTGCAGACGGGCATATAGGTAGCTTCAAGTCTTAAAGAACTACTCTTTGCTTCGTCAAAAAAAAGAAGGGTGTCTTTATACAAAGGGTGTTATAGGGACATCCTTCTTTATGTTTTGTAAGTGTGGAATTTTGGATGAAGATTTTGCTCTAAGAATTACAAGGGGAGGTAATCTTGAGAAAAAAGGGACAGGGATTGGATTCAGGAGGAAGCATAAAAGCAAATAAAACAGCAGAAATTGTAGCCATTAATCGTACAAGTATAGAAAAAAGGATTCAGGAACAGGAAGAGGTTAAGAAAAATCAATTGTATGGGGAGGAGTTAATGGAGATAAAGGCAAGGATTATTGCAACTTCACTTAATTCAATGGATGGATCATTTCAATTGGGAGAAATTTTAACATTGATTGTACCTAAAAAAATATGTCCATGGCGAAGTTAGTAACACAGGTTTTTTAGCTTGTGAATATGGTTGAAACGAGAAAATGGTGTATCTGAAGGCAAAAAATACCTGAAGATACACTTTTTTTTGGGATATTGATGTTTGATAATTCTACAGTAGTCGGGTTGCAAATCCGTTCCTACAGACAAAAACTAAGGTGTTATGTGCTATGATAAATAAAACATTATCTATACTTATTATTTTAATATCGATCATATGCCTTTATTCAAGAGTTGCTCTGGCAAAAAATGGGGAAGATATTCCTGTTAATAGTGGGATTATTTTTGCCCAATCAAAGATGCTTGATAAGGGGATAGAGAAAACAAGGGAAGCTATTGTTGTCAGCGATAATAGAGAGATTATACAAAGGTTCAATGGGTGCTGTAATGCTCGGGATAGGATCGCTGATTTGATAAAAGACGAAAGGTTTAATCATGCAACCCTTGATAAAATAACTGAGACCCAAAAGGAAACAAAATATATAAGAGGATTGATTGAGCAAGAAATATTTGCCAAAAAAAAATTGGAAAAGACAGAAAAGAGTTTAAGTGAAAAGGAGCCGATAATCGCCTCAAGCAATAATGATAAGGCTAAGGAATTGTTTGATAGTGCATTGAAAAATGTACGGTTGGCCAAAAAACTAATTAAAGATAACAATATAACCCTTGCTAATCAATACATGGATAGATCTACACGATTGCTTCAACAAGCTGTCTCATTTGTCAATGGCAGAGAAAAAATAGAGAAGGAGATTGAATATCTCATAGATAAGAAGCTTAAAAAAGCAGAAAAAATTGCTCAGATAAGTAAAAAAGAAGAAGTAATATCCATGGTAAATGATGCCAAGTACTTAGTTGAAAAAATAACCAGACTGATGATTACTTATCAGACGGAAGATTATGAAAAAGTATTAGAGCAGATAAATATTGCTTCAAAGCTTATCGACCGGGCAATCCGCTCCTCCGAGGTAAGTATCTATGAGATTGGGAAGCTGGATATGGAACAATGCTTTGCCCAATTAAGGGTAAATATCTCTGAGAGTACAGCAATGAAACAATGGTTTGTCCAGTGGTCTGCCCAGTTAAATGAGATAAATAAAATAATTGCTCAAGATAATAATCCAAATGCAAAAAATGCAAAAAAACTTATGGATAAGGCAATGAAAATGGCTCAAAAAGCGGAAAAGGCTATTTCTTCCAATGACAGGGAAGCAGCTATAAAATATATAAATTCTTCTTATGAATTAGCAAGGGATGCCTTGAATAGCATTTAAGGCAAGCAGTAGTGTCGTGTCAATCATCAATTGTCGGATAGGTTAATGTGGGCAGGAGGGAGCCCCTCTGGCAGAGGGAGCCCCTCTGGCAGGTGACATGGATGCTATCCCCTTGCCTCTGCCCTTTCTCAATGTAGTTAAGCACCTTTAGGTGCGTTCCAACAGTCTCCAGCCTATTTACCTAAATTGCACATGCCCTGCTTATACGAATCAGGTCATAGGGTATCTCACCATTCAGGGAGTCAAATATTGGTTTAAGCCTATCTGCACCAACCTCATCCATTGCTTTAAGAACCAGCATGAATGTTTTATCATCTACCCATGGGGCAGGATGGGTGAGTTTTTCTTGCTGGATGTATTCCTCAAGATAGCCAAATACTGTGGATGTTGCCCGGCAAACCTTAGTGGCTACCTCATCTATAGTACAGCCTTGACTGAATAATTCAAAGGCATGCAGCTTGACTGCACTCAAAGGTGAATCCTTAACCTGTCTGATAACAACCGGTGCTGGCATTGTATCCATTCCGATGGAGTTTGCGGTACAATAATCAACTATGGTTTTAACAAAGGTATCACCATAGGTTTCCCACTTCTTTTGTCCAACCCCGGTTACATGAAGAAATTCATTGAGGTTGGACGGTCTTCGCAGAGCCATGTCCTTCAGGGAAGCATCACTGAAGACTATGTAGGCAGGAACGTTTTGTTTCTCGGCTAAATTCTTTCGTAATATTCTTAAGGCATTGAATAATCCATTGTCTACACCTTCCCATGCAGTTAGCTGTGGCTTTGGTTGTTCTGGATGTATTTGTAGGGATTTTGTCAGTCGTGGTGTTTCATTGTTTTTGATTACACCCCAGCCCTTTTCTGAAACACTGATGGTTTTATATTCATCATCTCTTTTGAGGTATTCTTGCAGCACAAGTTGTTCTATCCAGATGCGAATGTTTTGTTTCCCTTCTGAAGCAAGGATGCCCCATGTACTTAAGCGATCGTGGCCTGCCTGTAAGATTCGTTGATCCTTTGAGCCGGTCAGGACTCGTCCAATATAAGCCGAACCAAATGAAGAGGCACCCATAGCCTCTCTGCCAGAGTTTTTCAACCTTACGATACAGGAGATAATCTTCTGGGCAATGACAAGGGCATCTTCCATCAGCTCTGGCTCTTCTAAGCATATATCGCAGGCACCACAACTCTGGGTATCGAGTTTTTGACTAAAGTATGACACAATCGCTTGATGCCGACACGAGGTGCTGATACAAAAATCATACATCTCTTTGAGTTTTTTTGAGGCAATCTTTCCAGCCTCAGAATCTAAGTCACCGATAATCTTTTGCCAGGTCATAAGATCAGAATAGGTGAAAAACAGGCAGCATTCAGATTCAAGCCCATCACGGCCTGCTCTTCCGGTTTCTTGCTGATAATGCTCAAGTGATTTGGGCATACCAGCATGGATAACATACCTTACATTTGATTTATTGATACCCATCCCAAAGGCAACGGTGGCAACAATTATATCAACCCTGTCATTAATAAACGCCTCCTGGTTTTTCTTGCGATCCTGATCTGATATTCCGGCATGATAGGCAAGAGCATTATACCCTTTTTGATTCAATCTTGAGCAAAGATTGTCCACATCTGTCCGCCTGATGCAGTAGATAATCCCTGATTCTGTCTTATGGTTTGCAATCACAGAGCATATCTGATTAAATACATTATCACGGTGTTTTACCCGATAGACAAGGTTTGGACGGTCAAAGGAGCCTGTAAGTATCATGGGTGCAGTTAATTGCAATTCCTTACAGATATCCTGACAAACAAGTTCGGTGGCAGTAGCTGTATATGAGTGTATATTGATATTTGGGAATACATTTTTCAACCCCTTCAGCTGGCGGTATTCAGGACGGAAATCGTGTCCCCACATACTGATGCAATGTGCCTCGTCTATGGCAATAAAGGATAATTTTATTGCCTTAAGCAGCTCGATAAAGCTATTCATGACCAATCGTTCTGGGGCAATATACAGTATCTTGATCTTATTCTGCCTGATGTCTGACAAGCAGGAGTAATGCTCTGCAGAAGACATGCTGCTGTTGATAAATGCAGCCGGAATGCCTGCATCCTTAAGAGAATCAACCTGGTCCTTCATTAAAGAGATGAGAGGAGATACCACCAGAGCCATGCCAGGGATACACATGGCTGGCAGCTGAAAACACAGCGATTTCCCGCCGCCTGTTGGCAGGACAGTAACCGAATCACGACAGGTTAGCACACATTCCACAGCCTCCTTTTGCCATGTAAGAAATTCGTCGTAACCCCAATATTGCCTTAGCACCCTGTATAGCAGATCATTGTCATAATTGATCATGATGAATGCTCCTTGTGTATAATCGGTTAGATTAACATCTTCCGCCCTCTCGCCTCCTTGCTTGGTCACCAGTAAAAACTTGAACATCGAGTATCAGGTCTAAATTACGGGTCTTTTGACCCCCACTACATTGCCTATTCAACGATAAACTTCCCCATCTTCTGATACTTTTCATATCGCTTTTCCAATAAGGCAGGGATGTCTATATTTTTCAGCTTGTTCAGGTGTCTGGTGATAACTTTTTTGATCTTTTGAGCTGCTTCATCATAGTTGCGATGTGCTCCACCGGCGGGTTCTGGGATTATTTCATCAATGATTTGAAGTTCTAATAAATCCTTAGCAGTTAGATGGAGGGTTGCGGCTGCCTCTTCAGTTCTGGACCTGTCTTTCCATAATATAGCTGCACAGCCTTCAGGGGAGATGACAGAATAGACGGCATTCTCGAGCATCAATACCTTATCGGCAACACCAATAGCCAGTGCCCCGCCGCTGCCGCCTTCACCGATAACTGTAGCAATGACAGGTGTTTTTAATCCAGAAAGGATGAACAGATTTCTGGCAATTGCTTCACCCTGCCCCTTTTCCTCAGCCTCTATGCCGGGATATGCCCCTGGTGTATCGATAAAGGTAAGGATGGGCTTCTTGAATCGTTCCGCAAGACGCATAATCCTGGCTGCCTTGCGATAACCCTCAGGGTTTGGCATACCAAAATTACAGGCAATATTGGTTGGGGTATCCTTGCCTTTTTGATGAGCAATAATAAATACAGTCTCATCATTCAGCCTGGCCATGCCGGTAATTATCGCCCTGTCATCTCCAATCAGCCTGTCTCCATGAAGCTCAATAAACTCATCAAATATCCTGGGAATATAATCCAGAATACACGGTCGGCGAATGTGTCTGGCAAGCTGTGTTTTTTGCCATGGGGTAAGGCTGGAGAATATCCTCTGGATTAATTCCTCATACTCTTTTTGAAGCTGCCTTGCCTCTTCCTTTGTCTTTTCTGAAGAAACAGTTGAGAGGCTATTAATCCTTTCTTCTAATTCATCAATTGGAGTCTCAAATGGTAACGATCCAGTAATCAATATATTATTCCTCCGTAGGCTGAATGAAACTCAAGCTTCTCATTTTAAGCATTACAAACCGCACAAGCAGAAGCTTATAGTTACAATGCCAGCGACTGTTTTTGTATCTCTATCAACTGTTTGATGCCTGCACTGCCAAGCCTGATCAATTCATCAAGGTCATCAAGAGAGAATGGTTCGCCCTCAGATGTCCCTTGTATCTCTATCACCTTGCCTGAGCCGGTCATAACCAGATTAACGTCTACATCAGCAGTAGAATCTTCTTCATAATTGATATCCAGTAAAAAATTATTGTTTACTATCCCAACGCTTATTGCTGCTACAAAATCCTTAATTGGACTTGCTTTTTTGTCATCTATCTCGCCATTTTCCTGCATCTGACGAAACAACTCATACAGAGCCACAAAGGCACCAGTAATAGATGCGCATCTGGTGCCCCCGTCTGCCTGGATAACATCGCAGTCAATCTTAATGGTTTTCTCTCCAAAGCTGTTCATGTCTACCACAGCTCGCATAGAACGGCCGATTAGTCTTTGTATTTCATGGGTTCTGCCTGTTTGTTTCCCTTTAACCGCTTCCCTATCTATCCTATTGGGTGAGGATAAGGGCAGCATCCCATATTCGGCTGTTACCCATCCCTTGCCTGTATTCTTCAAAAATGGCGGTACCCTGTCCTCCATGATGGCTGTACAAAGCACATGGGTATTGCCCATTTTGATAAGGCTTGAGCTTTTCAGGTGGGATAAAAACCCTGGAATAATCTCTACCGTCCGTATCTGATCACGGATAATTCTTTCACTTAACAAGATGGTGTTTCCCATGTCATCCTTTCAAATACCTCCCTTGCCGCTTTTGTTGGGTAACAATCGACAATAGTCTCATGAGGCTCAAACCACAGCTTTATTTCACGCTCTGCCTCCTTCTCATCGCTTGAGGCATGAATTACATTCTCATACACGCCTGAGGTAGTTATTCGGCCATATGCTCCACGGATAGAGACAGGGTCTGCCTCTTCAGGATTGGTTGCCCCACATATCTCCCGAACCTTTCCAATCGCATCCTCTCCCCAATAAACTATTGCCATTACCTTTTTCCGGGAATGGAATTCCCCTTGTAGGTATTGGATAAGTTCAGAAAAGAATGGCTTATCCTTAAGAAATTTGTAGTGCTCCATAGCAAGACTTTCTGAAACCCTGACCATTTTACAGGCTACTATCTCTAACCTTGTTTCTGCAAACTTGGCTAATATATTGCCAGTCAGCGATTTTGCCAGACCATCTGGCTTGATTAAAACTAATGTTTGTTGAATCAATTCAACACCCTCCTTGTAATATATTGTGGCATTATAAATTAGCCACGGATTTAAAACAGAATCCAGAAGTCAGAATCCAGAATGTATCACAAGCTTCCTGCTTGTGAATTATAATGCTCAAGCTGGAAGCTTGAGTTGTATTCTGCATTCTGCCTTCTCATTACCTAATAATAACCACCTTTCCACGTATACTTTCCTTTTTCCCAATGATTACATAGATATATGCCCCACTGTCCAATAATCTGCCATAGTCATCCCGGGTACCCCATCGATACTCTGCTCCCTGAACATGTTGTCTTTTCAATAGATCCCCGGCTAAGTCATAGATCTCAATGGTATAATCATTTGTATGGCGAAAGATTATCTCTTTACCCTTGCATGGATTTGGATAAACAATCACATCCAAAGGGCTATTGCCAAAAGCAACACCCTTAAGGACAAATATCCCAGGCTTATCAATGAGTGCTGTAACCCTCTTAGCATTTGGGTAGACCCTCCCATGCACAGGTATCCACTGCCCATTTTGTAGTCTGCAAATTTGCAGGGTTTTTGGATCAATATTACCAAGGTCTTCGGGTTGATAGACAAGGCTTATTGCAATCGATGGTTGGGGAAAAGTCAATTCCCTATTGCTTGCATCGGTTATCTTAATTTCACACAGGGTATCTTCCAGGACAGATGCTGTTCCTGCTTGATGGTTGGCATTGTTGATCTCCCAACCAGATGGCTCATGGTTTATTTCTAGGCAATAATCCTCATCCACAGAGTTAGCCTGTATCTCTAACACTACATTTTCATCAACTATCTTTTCATCAGAGGCATTATCTATCAATACATCAAATAGATTGCTTGCACCGCCTGGATACTTGAGTCCAGCTATCTCACAGCTAATCTGGTTATTTAACCTGGACTTGTTAATCCTTATGTCCCCTGTCCATACGCCATCCCTAATCTCGATAACATTAGGGGTAATAGTTCCTGTAAGGTCAAAGATCGTAATTGCTCCGGAATAAGGAAGCAGGCTGCCTTGTTTATTTAGCGTCATTATCGTCAAATTAAATGGCTGATGACATATTTGGTCAGGTATCGGACTGATAGATATAGCTGCAGGTAGTTTAGGCAGAACAATTACTGTGGCAAAAGCATACAAGTCAATATATATTCCTGTAATCGTCCATGTTCCTACCATGCTCGCAGTATACACACTGCCTGTCCATGTTCCTAATGGATCATCACAGCTAAACGCTGTGGTTACGCTCCATACATTGCCAACAGTGTCGCAAGCCGCAGCCGTGTAGCTAATCGTAGCACCAGATGTAATTGTCCCCCATGCTGGCTCAATCATTAATCCAGTGGCAGTGCCATGCAGGACAACAACCGTTGCTGTGCCAGACAAGCCTGTGGCTGTATCTGTGCCCCGCACCGTCCATGTTCCCACCATGCCGGCGGTATACATGCTGCCTGTCCATGTTCCCCATGGGTCATCACTGCTAAACGCTGCTGTTACTGTCCATGTATTGCCTGCAGTGTCCTTAGCCGTAGCCATGTAGGCAGTAGTATCGCCAGATGTCCCTGCCCATGTTGCCGGCTCAATCATTAACGC
>JASEHA010000080.1 GCA_030018795.1 bacterium | reverse complement strand
TTTATTGTCAAGCTTTTTCTGCCTCATAACCAATAGCCCAGAGTGGTAAAATGCAAGATGGCATGATTAAACAAGTAGAGATGGCGAGGACAAAAGGGAGTAGCACTCCTGGCATCTGCCAGAGGGGCGACCTCTTTATAGTCGTTTCTCACCCTTTGTTCCTCGCAACGACGAAAAATGTTACCCTGTTTTGAACCATGCCAAATTTTTATCACAGAGGTATTAGTACAATTGCTGGTCAAAAAATATTTGACAATTCTTGTAAGTTGTAGTAAACTATAATAGTGTCATGTCAACCATTAATTGTCGTATAGTATGGGCAGAGAGAGCCTCTCTGCCATGCTTGCCCCTGCCCCTGTGTAAATCTAACGATGGACAACCACGAGAGTTGTCTCATGCAATAGTTATGCGACAGATTAAGGTTGACACGACACTACTCTAACTCGATGGCAATTACCTCGTCTTCCATTATCTCTTCATCCTCGATATTCTCAAAACTCTCATCGCTTTCTGGCTTAATGGTTGCCATATCATTACTTGCAAATTCATCCCGTTTGCACTCAAATCTCACCTTTTGATGGACTTTCAATCCTGTACCAGCAGGAACAAGCCGTCCAATAACCACATTCTCTTTTAGTCCGCTCAAGTCATCAGACATCCCGCAAATAGCTGCCTCAGTCAGTATCCTTGTTGTTTCCTGGAATGATGCTGCAGAGATAAAGCTGTCTGTACCCAGAGAGGCCTTGGTTACACCAAGGAATATTGGTCTTGACTTGGCAGGCTTGCCGCCAGCAGCTATTGTCTTCTCATTCTCATCTGTAAAAACAAATTTATCTACATGTTCACCAACAAGCATGGTGGTATCGCCATGTTCAACCACCTCTACCTTACGCAGCATCTGTCTGATGATAACCTCAATGTGTTTATCATTTATATCCACACCCTGGAGCCTGTATACCTCCTGGATCTCATTTACCAGATACTCCTGGAGGCTTCTGTCTCCCTTAATTCGCAAGATATCATGCGGCTCTATATCACCATCTGTTAATTGATCGCCAGCCCTAATAATATCACCATCATGCACCTTCATATGTTTACCCAGAGAGATATCATAATCCCTCACATCACCAGTACCGTCATTAACGACACTAATGGTTCTCTTCCCTTCTCCTATCTCCTTAAATCTGACTACCCCATCAATCTCTGCTACAATAGCTGAATTCTTCGGCCTTCTTGCTTCAAAGAGTTCTGCCACCCTTGGAAGTCCTCCGGTAATATCCTTTGTTTTTATCAACTCTTGAGGAAACTTAGCCAGAACATCACCAGCTGAGATAGTCTCGCCATCATTTACCACCAATCGTGCCCCATTAGGGATAATATAGGTGGCAACCGTTACCCCATCTACCAGTATAGTCAATGTAGGCTGAAGTTGTGCCTCACGGTCCTCAACGATTACCTTCCGATAGAGACCTGTATTAGAATCAAACTCCTCGCAGAGTGTCCTGTCCTGGACAATATCCTTATACCGTATAATCCCTGCTGTATCTGACAAAATCAACTCATTATAGGGATCAAATTCAACAATCATTGTATTCTTGGGAACAATATCACCCCTTGCATGGAATATATGTGTTCCTGTTTTTACCGGGATCACCCTTTCACGGGCAACAACGTAAATCTTCCCATCATCTGCTATCCTGACAATCCCTGATGTTAACGAAAGTACAGGCGTTGTTTCACCATCTTCACCTGACACAGTAGCCAGCCTATCTCCAACATTTACCCATAATCCATCAAATACAACCGGAACAAAACCTGGCTCAGTGTTGTTATATTCAGCAATTATCTTTCTTATAGTCAATCCTCCCTGCCTGTGAGCAATTGAAGAGCCATCATCAAGCTGAATGATCCGCTTTGGCAGGTCAACTATCTCTACAGCATAGGGAAGGTTAATCTCCCTTTCCTCAACCTGACGGTAAGCAGTACCGCCGATATGGAATGTTCTCATGGTAAGCTGAGTGCCTGGTTCGCCAATACTCTGAGCAGCAATAATCCCTACTGCCTCACCAAGATCAACCAATCTACCAGAGGCAAGGTTTCGGCCATAACACATGGCACACACACCCTTTCTTGCCTCACATGTAAGAACCGTTCTTATCTTTATCTTTTCGACATCTGCATCCTCTATAGCTATAACCGCAGCCTCATCTATCTCACTATTTGCCTTAACCAGAACCTCTCCGGTCATAGGATTGATTACATCCTCAAGCGTTACTCGTCCCAGGACTCGTTCACCTAATGTTTCAATCACCTCATCCCCTTCCATTAATGCCTCAATAATCACCCCATTCAATGTATGGCAATCTATTTGGACAATAATCACATCCTGAGACACATCAACCAATCGTCTGGTAAGATAACCAGCATCAGCTGTTTTCAAGGCAGTATCAGCCAATCCCTTTCTTGCCCCATGGGTTGAGATGAAATACTCCAATATGGTCAACCCTTCCCTGAAATTAGAGGTAATCGGAAGCTCGATAATCTCTCCAGAAGGCTTTGCCATCAACCCTCTCATCCCGGCCAGCTGCCTTACCTGCTGTTTACTTCCACGTGCACCAGAATCAATCATCAGATAAATGGGATTAAACCCATTTGCATCCCGGCTCAATTTCTCAAACATGATATTGGAAATCTCTTCACCAGCCGTTGTCCAGAGGTCAATTGTTTTATTGTATCTTTCTTCTTCTGTGATCACACCCATCTGGTGTTGGCCAATGATTTCCTTAACAAATTCTCTGTTCTTTGAAACAATTACCTCTTTTTCATCAGGCACAAGAATATCCTTCATGCCGATAGATACCCCGTATCTGGTTGCATACTGAAAACCAAGATCTTTAATCGCATCTAAGACATTACCTGTTTTATGAATACCCTCTTTCCGATAAACGTCAGCTATTATCTTGCTCAATAGCTTTTTATCTATCTTTTCATTCACAAACTCTATATCCTTAGGCAAAATCTTGTTAAAGATAGTCCTTCCAACCGTAGTTTCTAATCTTTGGCCATTGATCCTGATAGTAACCACTGTATTTAGCTTAATATATCCATGGTCATAGGCCATAAGAGCCTCATTGGAGGAGGCAAAAAACTTAGTCTCATCCTTTGCCCCAGCCTTTGTTAAACAATAGATACCAAGGACAATATCCTGTGTTGGTGACACAATAGGCTTGCCATTGGCTGGAGAAAGCAGATTATATGCAGCCAGCATTAAAAGCCTGCATTCAATCTGTGACTCCATAGAGAGCGGCACATGAACAGCCATCTGGTCACCATCAAAGTCAGCATTAAAGGCAGTACAGACCAATGGATGTATCTTAAGAGCATCACCTTCAACCAGAATGGGTTCAAACGATTGAATCCCTGCCCGATGAAGCGTGGGGGCACGATTCAACATTATTGGATGACCAATAATAACCTTTTCCAAAACATCCCATACCTCAGGTCTTTCCTTTTCAACCATTCTCTTAGCATTCTTGATATTATGAGCAAAGCCATTTATTACTAACTGCCTCATAATAAACGGTTTAAATAACTCTAACGCCATCTTTTTCGGCAAGCCGCACTGATGAAGTTTCAGTGTAGGATCAACCACAATCACAGAACGTCCTGAATAATCTACCCGTTTACCAAGAAGATTCTGTCTAAACCTTCCCTGTTTACCCTTAAGTATATCAGACAAAGACTTCAGGGGTCTATTCCCTGACCCTCTTACCGGCCTTCCACGACGGCCATTGTCCAGCAGGGCATCTACTGCCTCTTGAAGCATCCTTTTTTCATTACGGATAATGATATCTGGTGCCCTTAACTCCATTAACCGCTCTAATCTATTATTTCGATTAATCACCCGGCGATACAGATCATTCAAATCTGAGGTAGCAAAACGACCGCCATCCAGCTGAACCATGGGCCGCAGTTCTGGTGGAATAACCGGGATAATATCTAAGATCATATATTCTGGCTTGTTATCTGAATGACAGAATGATTCTATAAGCTCTAATCGTTTAATAATCCGTTTGCGTTTCTGGGTAGAGGTTTCATCCTTCATACTCTTGCGTAATTCTTTGGCTAATTCATGGGTATTAATCCCTTTTAATAACTCCTTGACAGCCTCAGCACCCATGCCTACCTTAAACTTGTCTCCAAATTTTTCCCGATAGCTGCGGTATTCATCCTCAGTAAGCACGTCTCTCTCTGCCAATGGGGTATCACCCGGTGACATAACAATATAACCCTCAAAATAAAGAACCAGCTCTAAATTCTTTACCGTAATATCCAGCAGCAGTGCCATTTGAGACGGAACCCTCTTAAAATACCAGATATGAGAAACAGGACAGACCAGATCAATATGTCCCATCCGATGTCGTCTTACCTCAGAGCGAGTAACCTCTACCCCGCATCGGTCGCAGATTACACCCTTGTATCTAATGCTCTTGTATTTCCCGCAAAAACATTCCCAATCCTTGGTCGGCCCAAATATCTTCTCACAAAAAAGCCCATCCCTTTCTGGTCTAAAGGTTCTGTAATTGATGGTTTCAGGCTTCTTCACCTTGCCAAATGACCATGACTTGATCTTCTCTGGGGAGGCTATCCCAATGGCTAAAGAAGCAAAATTCATCAATCCTTCGCTTTTTGGTTCAAACAAAGAGTCAAAAGCAATCTTTTGTTTTTGTTCTGGCATGTTAAACAAATCAACTGGTTCCAATCTCATATCCTCCTATATTCATAAGCTGTCAGTATTCAGCAGTACACGTAAGGGCATTTATCGCAAGCATTGCGTTCAACATTTCGACTTTGCTCAACAACCGCAATCACTTCACCTCTGCCGCCTCACGCATCTCCCTATCCCACAGCATCTTACTTGTATCCTGCGACCGTCTTTCCTCTATCATGCTGGTTATTTCTATCTCCCTATTATTATCATCCAATATCTTTATATCCAGACCCAATCCCTGCAGCTCATGAACAAGCACATTGAATGATTCAGGAACACCTGGATTGGCCGCATTTTCGCCCTTAACAATTGCCTCATACACCTTTGCTCGACCGATAATATCGTCTGATTTAATCGTCAGAAACTCCTGCAGGATATGGGAGGCACCGTAAGCCTCAAGTGCCCACACCTCCATCTCACCAAGCCGCTGTCCGCCAAACTGAGCCTTTCCTCCAAGTGGCTGCTGGGTAACCAATGAATAGGGTCCAATGGAACGGGCATGGATCTTGTCCTCTACTAAGTGGGCTAATTTAAGGATATAGATATATCCTACTGTTACCTTTTGTTCAAACCTCTCCCCTGTTTTCCCATCATAAAGGATTACCTTCCCATCTGCAGGAAGACCAGCCTTAAGCAATTCCTGTTCAATCTCAGCCTCAGTTGCCCCATCAAAAACAGGGCAAGCAAATTTTACTCCCAGATGTTTGGCTGCCCAGCCAAGGTGTGTTTCCAATACCTGTCCAATATTCATTCGAGACGGCACAGAGAGAGAATTTAAGATCATATCCACAGGCGTACCATCTTCCATATACGGCAGCTCTGACTCTGGAACAATCTTGGCTATTACCCCCTTGTTCCCGTGCCTTCCGGCTATCTTATCACCAACAGTAATCTTTCGTTTATTTGCCACATAGACCTTTACCAATTCCTCTACACCGGCTGGCAAATCATCGCCAGTCTTTGATGAGAAATATTTAACATCAATCACAATTCCTTCATTCCCATAAGGCATACGAAGTGATGTGTCGCGAACCTCTCTAATTTTCTCGCCAAAGATAGAATGAAGCAGTTTATACTCAGGTGTAAGCTCTGTTTCCCCCTTTGGTGTAATCTTTCCTACCAGGATATCACCTGATTTAACAAAGGCACCAATCCTGATAATACCATTCTTGTCGAGGTCACGCATCGCCTCATCCCCAAGGTTAGGGATATCACGGGTAATTACCTCAGCTCCAAGCTGGGTATCCCTTGCCTCAACCTCAAACTTTTCAATATGGATAGAGGTAAAGACATCATCCCTGACAAGCCTTTCAGAGATAATAACCGCATCCTCAAAATTATAACCATTCCACGGCATAAATGCTACCAGGACATCCTTACCCAGGGCAAGCTCGCCACCCTGCGTGCCTGTTCCCTCGCTAAGGGGCTGTCCTTTTTTAACCCTATCGCCCTTCTTGACAATGGATCTTTGATGAAGACAGGTAGCCTGATTGGATCGTTTGAACTTTATCAGATTATACTTATACTCCTGACCATCATTACCTGCAAGGAAAATCGTATCAGCTGTTGCCCTGCGGATTACTCCATCAACATCAGCAAAGGCAACTATGCCTGAATCCCTGGCTACATAATACTCCATTCCTGTCCCTACTAATGGTGATTGGGGATAAAGAAGCGGAACAGCCTGTCGCTGCATGTTTGATCCCATTAGTGCCCTATTGGCATCATCATGCTCAAGAAATGGGATCATTGCGGTTGAGACGCTGATGATTTGCTTTAATGATGTTCCGGCATAATTAACCTGACCAGGCAAAACTAATGGGAAATCATCCTTGTATCGAGCTGGTACCACCTCACCTATCAGCTTTCCATTCTCATCCAGAGGAATGTCTGCCTGAACAATGATACAGTTTGTCTCCTTCTCTGCTGAAACATATTCTATGTTATTGGTTACTACAGAATCAATCACCTTGCGGTAAGGGGTTTCAATAAATCCATACTTATTTATTTTACCATAAACAGACATAGACACAATCAACCCAATGTTTGGACCCTCTGGTGTTTCAATTGGGCATATTCTGCCAAAATGGGAATAATGCACATCACGCACCTCAAACCCTGCCCGTTCTTTGGACAGTCCCCCCTGACCAAGTGCAGAAAGTCTGCGTTTATGGGTTAATTCAGCCAATGGATTGGTTTGATCCATGAACTGTGAAAGTTGATTTGAGCCAAAAAACTCGTTTATGGATGCGGTTACTGGCTTTATGTTTACCACTGATTGAGGGGTCATGCCAGCAACATCCTGTATGGTCATCCTTTCTTTAATGCTTTTCTCAAGTCTGGCAAAACCAATACGAATCTGGTCCTGCAACAACTCACCTACAGGACGAACACGCCTGTTTCCGAGATGATCAATATCGTCAATCTCTCCCTCTTTCATAACAATCCTTATCAGATATTTAAGGGATTCGATAATATCCTCATGGGTCAATATCCATTGACTTAAGGGGATATCCATATTTAACTTTTGATTTATCTTATATCTTCCCACCTCAGACAGGTCATATCGTTCCGAATCAAACAGCAGTCTTTCAAAAGCCTGTTTGGCATTCTCATGGGTTGGCGGCTCACCTGGTCTTAATACTACATACAGCTTGAGTAAGGCATCATCTGTGGAGATACTAATATCTTTTTCCAGTGTACTTAAGATAATGGCTGCATCCGTTGACAGAGCCTTTATCTCGAGCAACCCTGACTCCTGGAATTGTTCCATAAGCGATCTGGTTATCTTTGTTCCAATAGGGATAACAAATGACCCAATCTTTATAGACTCTGCCAATCGCATCTCAATCAATCTTTCATCCACAGGCAAGGCTTTCATATCAGGATAAAATAGTTTAATGATTTCATCTGTTGACGAGTATCCCATAGCTCTTAACATGATGGTAGCCGGCATTTTCCTCTTGCGGCCCAATCTCACACTAATAACATTATTCATATCCATCTCAAACTCTACCCATGCCCCACGATAAGGGATAATTCGACATGAATATGTCTTTTCCTGAGAGTCATAGGAAAACAGTATGCCGGGTGATCTATGCAACTGGCTGACAATAACCCTTTCTGCCCCATTGATAATAAATGTGCCTCTTTTTGTCATCAAGGGCATATCTCGCATAAAAACATCTTGATCAGACATCACACCAGTTTGACAATTTCTCAAACGCAATTTTACCTTTAGGGGGATACCATAGGTTACATCCCTATCGCGGCACTCTTCCTCTGTATGTTTTCTCTCTCCGAGTGTATACCCTAAAAACTCTAAAACCACTCGGTTATTAAAATCAGTAATTGGAAATGTTTCCAAGAACACCTGCTGTAGTCCCTGCATTCTGCGTTCAATAGGATTAGCATTTTTCTGTAAAAACCATTCATACGAATCCTCTTGAATAGCAATAAGCGGGGGAATATCCACCACCTCTTTACATTTAGTAAAAGACAAACGAGGTATCTTAAACAATTCCTCCATAAACATTAGCCTCCATTTAATTATTAGCTCATATTACTCGATGTTCAAGTTTTTGCCACCATTAGCACTTTAGCAGTGAAACGGTCTTATGGTGTCT
>JASEHA010000007.1 GCA_030018795.1 bacterium | reverse complement strand
TCACTCATCTATTTTTGACTGAAAGAATCGTAGGTTAAAAACTTGAACATCGAGTAAATAGGATTCAACAATTCTGGATTCTGACTTCTGGATTCTTTCTTCTTGAAGGAGGTACAATCATGCGTTATTTTAGATCGTTAATCTTTTGCGGGTTACTATGTGTCATTGTTTCACCTGTATGGGGTGGGGGAAAGATACTTGATAGCTGTGATGGGAAGATAGGAGCACTGCTTATAGACAATAAGATGTATTATGAGATAAATATTCAGCCTGAGTTTGTCTTTGGTCAGCTTAAAATGGGACTGGATCTTCCCTTAAGATGGAATGATGAGGATGGCATTAGAAAAGAGGATTGGGATGGGAAAGAGGACATTGCTACAATCTTTAGATATATCCAGTGGGCTGAAAAAAAGGCAGAACCCCTGTATTTCAGGGTTGGAAACATAGATAAGGCTACACTTGGAAATGGTTTTATTGTTCGTGATTATGCAAATATGTCAAAAGAAGATACTAAAAAAGAGAAAAATACCCTGATACCGCATAAAAGAACCCTGGGATCAATCATTGATTTTAATCTTAATGCTGGCGGGATAGAAACCATGGTCAATGATGTTGTTTCACCCAGATTATATGGATTAAGATGTTTTGTAAAACCATTAACAACCATGCCTGTTATGCAAAACACAGAGGTTGGCTTTTCTTATGTAACCGATACAAAGGCAGGAACCAATACTGATATAAAGAAGGATTTGACTGTTTATGGGATGGATTTCTTCATTCCTGTCTTTAAGGAATATGTTGCCCTTTATGGAGATTATGCTGATATCAAGGATGCCGGGAATGGAATGGGGTATGGAATCAAAGGGGGCTTTGGTGATTTTGAGTCCTTTAGAACGGATTGGGGGCTTGGATGCAGAGAGGATGATGACAATTTTATCTATGGGCTATTTGGTTCATCCTACGAGGTGGTCAAACCCATACCAGCAGCAATAACCACAACACAGAATAGGGTTACCTGCGGGAATATAAACCTTAATATCATGAAAGCCATTGCCTTAGGTTTTTATTACGAGGATGCTAAGAACATCAATCCGAGTCTTATAAGTCAGCTTACAGTAGATAAAAATGTATTCCATTCCATTACAAAACAAAGCATTGGTGTTAATGCCTTTTATAACCAAAAGAATATAAAAGAATCGAAAAAGAACATAAGTTTTACAACTGAAGTAAGTTATGGATTGTCTGATAATATTGACATGGTTTATTCTGTGAAAAAGTATTATGATAATGAAGGGAAATTCTTTAAGACAAGCAGTATGTCTACAAAGGTGAAGTTTTAGTAGGAAACGGTCATGACCGTTTCCTACTGATGAGGAATATGTTAAAAAAATTTTTGTCAAAGAAAAAAAAGGATAGATTGAGCCGTCGAAGATTTGCCATTGTCATTGGTATAATAGTTTTTATCTTCTTTGTTTTTATCTTTGGCAAAAGTGGATTTATCACCCTTGTCCGAATGAACAGCCAGAAAGCTGCTCTGGAAAGGGAAATAAAATTAAAGGATCAGCAAATCCTCCAGTTTAAGGAGGAGATTAAGGCACTGAGGTCAGACCCTGTTCAGATTGAAAGTCAGGCAAGAAAAACAGGGATGCTGAAAGATGGTGAACAAATAATCAAATTTGTGCCAAAGGAGACTCTAAACAAGGAATGATAGAGCTTTATGCTCCAGCAAAGCTAAACCTATATCTTGATGTAATTAATAAAAGGTTGGACGGTTACCATGATATTGTTTCTATTCTACAGGCAATCGAACTGTATGATATTATCCAGATAGAAGCGGCAGATGAAATCAACTTTAAGTGTCCTGCATTAGATATTCCTTCAGAATCCAATATAGCTTATAAAGCAGCAAAGCTTCTTTGGGAGTATACCAATAAATGTCAGGGGGCAGCTATCAATCTGGATAAGCATATCCCTCATGGTGCAGGGCTTGGCGGTGGAAGCTCAGATGCAGCCAGCGTATTGATGGGATTGAACCAGTTGTGGGAGCTTGGGTTAAATAATCAGGAGCTGATGCAGATTGGGGAAAGGCTTGGGGCTGATGTACCATTTTTCATTATTCGCGGCACATGCCTGGCTGAAGGGATTGGGACAAGAATAACCCCATTGCCTACTATTTGCCCTATCTGGTTTGTCCTTGTTTATCCAAGGATTAATATTTCAACCGATTGGGTGTATAAAAATGTAAAATTTGAGTTGACAAATCAGATAAAAACAGTTAAAATAATGTTGGATGGATTAACACATAATGATATTATGGCTGTATCCAGAGGATGTTATAATAGGTTGGAGGATGTAACCCTTGAGGCTTATCCTCAAATCAAAACAATAAAGGATGAGTTAATAGATGCTGGCTGTCTTGCTGCCTTAATGTCAGGAAGCGGCTCTTGCGTCTTTGGGATAACAGGAAGTAAGGAAGAGGCAGAAAGGGTAGCTTGTAAACTTAAAGGAGGTAATCAGGATACATTTGTTGTCAGGTCAGAAGTAGGGGAAAGGCATGACTGTTCCTTACCAGATGGACAGGGATACTCTGGCTAAATCTTTCAAAAAGGCGGTGCATAAAAATACAATGGAAATAACAAATGTTCGAGTAAAAAAGGTAGAAAATGATTCAAAATTAAAGGCATACGCATCTATTACCTTTGATGAAGCATTTGTATTGCACAATGTTAAGGTAATTCAAGGACAGGATACAATATTTATTGCTATGCCTAACAGGCTTACAAAGAATGGGGTATTCAGGGATATAGCTCATCCAATAACGTCTAATTTCAGAGATATGCTTCAAAGCAAGGTGCTGGATGCATATCACAATACAAATGGTGATGATCAGAAGGATGACTCGTTTAATTGGTAGAGACAGGATAGAATTCAGGAGTCAGAATTCAGAATGAAAAATATTAGAAGCCTATTCTACTACTTTCTGACATTTAATCTTATAGGGGGTAGGGTAGGCACTACTGACAGCGGACATTTCGCTCACTAAAAAGGTGTAGATGATAAACAAATGGGTAGGCAATGTCTACCCTACTCGTAATTTGCAATTTTAAGTGTCCTGAAGTACTATAGCAATTCTGGATTCTGACTTCTGACTTCTGGATTCTTTATCAGCTTATATTGGGGTGTGGCCAAGCGGTAAGGCATATGGTTTTGGTCCATATATTCGAGGGTTCGAATCCTTCCACCCCAGCCAATATTTTTTAAAGCCTAAACAACCTGACAAATAGGATGAAGAGATGTTGTTTAGAAAAAAAGAATACCTTGAATATGAATCCCTTTCTCCAATTGGGATTGCCTTTAACAGGCTAAAAAAGAATAAACTATCGATGATAAGCCTGTATGTGCTTATTTTCTTCTATGCAATCGCCTTGTTTGCTGAGCTTATTGCTCCATACCCTGCTACCTATGAATGTCGCAAAAAACCATATCATCCACCTGTTGCCATTCATTTTTTCGACAAGGATGGGTTTAGTTTTATTCCCTTTATCTATCAATACGAGACAAGATTGAATCAATACTATGAAAGGTCTTATGTTCCTGTTCCTGATTTAAAACGGCATTACCTGCAGCTGTTTATTCATGGTGAGCCTTACAGATTTTGGGGCATAATCCCCTGCGACATCCATTTGTTTGGTGTAAAGCAGCCTGCCCATCTCTATTTTTTTGGAAGCGACTGGAATGGACGAGATATCCTTTCCCGTCTTATTTATGGGGCAAGGATCTCGCTTTCTGTTGGTCTTATTGGCATACTTATCTCCTTTGGTCTGGGGATGATTATTGGCGGTATCTCAGGGTATTTTGGGGGGATAATTGATACGATTCTGATGAGATTGGTGGAGATAATCATGTGTTTTCCAGATTTTTATCTCCTGCTTGCCCTTCGGGCTGCCTTTCCATTAGATCTGAATTCCACAGCTATTTATCTCCTTATTATCGCTATCATGAGTTTTATCGGCTGGGCAGGGATGGCCAGGGTTATCAGGGGGATTGTATTATCTGTCCGGGAGAGGGAATATATCATGGCTGCTAAGGCACAGGGTGCCCACCACATTACGATTATTGTCAGACATGCACTGCCCAATACACTTTCTTATGCAATCATTGCTGCAACCTTGAGTATCCCTGGCTATATCCTTGGAGAGGCATCCCTTTCCCTATTGGGATTAGGCATAAGCGAACCACACGCAAGCTGGGGCAATATGCTGACCGTAGCCATGAATCTATCGGATATGGTTGAACACCCATGGATACTTGTCCCTGGTGCAGCTATCTTTGTAACGATTATGGCGTTTAACCTCTTAGGGGATGGGCTGAGGGATGCCTTTGATCCAGCAGCAGCGTAAAAGTGAAAAGGTGGTAGAAAGATGAGTGAGACAGTATTTACCCCAATTCCAGATAACTTTGGTGAACATCCTTTAGATGTATTCCCTGGTCAGCTGATTTGTGCCAGGGCAAAACCCAGATCAGGAAAGCCTGGAAGAACTATTACTGGTGAGGATATCCCTGCCAGAGATGGAGAGGATGTTGGTGTTATCCCAGGCAGGAATGTATGCGTTTCTGAGGATGGGACTCGATTCTTTGCCATGGATTTTGGACGAATTGTCTGGGAAAAGGCAAAGATAAATGTTGAAAAAATTCTTATAGTCCCAGAAAATGTTACTGATTCAATAGAATTCCCGGGCAGTATCGAAATCAATGGTTCAATAAGCGATAATGCAAGTATCACGACTGCAGGGGATATTACTGTAAAGGGAGGAATAGGTGCGGCAGAGATTAATGCTGGCGGCAATATCACGGTTGGTCAGGATATTGCCAAGTCAAAGATTGTCTGTGAAGGCAATATCTCGGCAAATGCCATGAAAGAGGCAGAGGTTACTGCTGCCGGGACAATAACCATTGGTGATGCAATAACAAAATCCATAGTTACAGCAGGCAGCATCATCGCTCATACTGCAAGAAAAGGGGTTATCCTTGGCGGGGAGACAACCGTGAAAAAGCTCCTTACAGCCAAAAAGATTGGAGAAGAGAATGCCTCTCTGACTACCAATATCACCCTTTCCCCTGGTGCAAAGGCTTATGTCGAGCTTGTGTACCCCAAGTCAAATATCCTTCTTGGCAAAAGAAGTGTTTCTCCTAAAAAGGCAGCCAAAAAAGCATTCTATCAGGTAGAGCCATCAGGCAGTGTAGTGATGAAAACCTATGAGGAGATTGTTGTTGAAGAGGAAGCAGTCTCATATGAGAATATAAATGCCCCAATACTGCCGGTTGATATGCCGCTTGCTGTAGCCATTGAGGGCATAGCCTTATTAGAAGAAGCAAAAAAGATGGGTGCAGAGATGCTTCAATTATCAATAGATGGTGTTGATGCCCATTTAGACAGGCCCGGAAAGATAATAGTATTTAAGAAGGGGGTTGTTGGTCCATGGTTTCCAGATAAATGGGATGAATTATATGGACCGATTACAGATGGTTCATTTGATTTTGAGAACAGGGGTGACGGGCTTTATCTTGCAGTCATCTTTTCTCAAGGGGCAGGAAAAAAGGTCAATAGTCAGGATATCATTGAAGATGCAATATCTCAAAAATTTAATGATATCGATACCTCTAAGATAGAGGAGATATTCAGGAAAAGGATAAAAAAACCAGTCAGGATTGGTCCCAGGCAATACCTTCGCGGCAAGATAGAGGTAAATATCTCTGAAGATCAATTAACAGCTACAGTCAACATCATTCCGCCTAAGATGGGCGGGATGCTGATGAGTGTTGAGGATATTGTCAGGGCATTAAATGAAAAAAATGTTACCTTTGGCATAGACAAGGACAGGCTTGTCAACATACTTCATCTGGCAGAGTTTAATGTGCCTATGGCTGTTGCTCACGGCAATTCGCCCTTAACAGGAGAAAATGCATATCTTGCCTATCAGTATGGGGAAAAGGGCGATGGGAATGTGCTTATTGGAGAGGATGCTATCCCTGGTCAGGTGATAGGGGTAAAGATACCACCAACCATTGGTGCATCAGGGATAGCTGTGAGCGGAGAAACTCTGCATGGTCTTTATGGAAAGAATATCAAGCTTATTGCTGAGAAAAATGTTTTTGTAGATGGGAACAGCTGTTTTTCTGCTGCATTTGGAAAGGTAGTCTGGCAAGGGTTTCGGGCAACAGTAGAACAAATTTATAGGGTTGAGGATGCTGATGCCAATATTGAAACCGCAGGTAAGGTTGTTGTTCATGGAAATGTCAAAGAAGGGGTAAAAATTACGGCTGGTGGGGATGTTATTATTCATGGAGCCGTAGAAAATAATGCTGAGATTACAAATAAGGGAACACTTTCTATTGAAGGAGAGGTCAGTAAGGCAAAGATCCAAACAATGCTTGATATATCTGCAACCGTAATCAAGGACTCACAGATTGAGTGCGGGGGCACACTCAATGTCAGCGATGGATTGCTGGATTCTCAAGTAAATGCAGAGAATGTTATCCTTTCTGCAGATGGCAAGGGATTGATTGTTGGTGGCGAAGTATTTGCGAAAAATATGATCCATGCCAAGGTAATTGGCAAGGAAGATGGTTCGTCGCCAACCACGATTAAGGTTGGAGAAAATGGTGTGCTTGCTGTTCTTGGTGTACTCCATCCCAAGGTGAATCTTGTATTTGGGAAAAGAAGCCTGACTACTAAAAAGCCTGCCAAAAAGGTAACATTTAAGATAGAAAAGGGGGCTATGACTACTCAGGCTTATGAGCCACCAAATATCTCTCCGTTGAAACCATTGCTTGTCCCCATTACTGCCTCTCAGTGCACTGCTCCAAGGTCTATTATTGTCCATGGATATTCTGTTGATGAGGCAAAACAAAAGGCTGCAGAATTACTCTATATGACTCAGGAGGAATTGGATGGGGATATTCTGCCCAAAGAAAAATCTAAGACAGCAGCTGTACGTGTCTATCCAAAGGGAGTATATGGTCCATGGTTAGACAATTGGGATGCCTCATACATGGAAGAATCAGTCGAAGAAAATGAGGATACCAGTAATCTTAATGCAAATGGAAGCTTTGGACTGATTAATAAAAGAGAAGGGCTATTCCTTCGACTGAAAGCTCCGAGGGGAACAGGAAAACCCATTACCTCAGAACAGGTTCTGGCAGAGATAGAAAGACGGGGATATATAGATATTGATTCTCAGAGGGTAGTTGAGGCATGTGCTAATCTGCCAGGCGACCAGGTTCGCATTGGATTAATGCAATTTACGACTGAATTTGGTGGCAAGTTTGAAATAACCATCTCTGATGATAAGCACGAGGTTTTTATGACCATTACCCCGCCAGCAACAGGAATGGTGTTGATTAAACCAGAGAATGTTATTCATAAGCTGGAGAAAAAAGGGGTTGTTGCCGGTATCATGGAGGATGAGATAGCCAGAATCTTAAAGGAAAAAGATTTCGGACGTCCAGTTCTTATCGCCACATCCATCCCGCCATCAAAGGGAGAGGCAGGAAGGTTTGTTTATAGGCTTGGCGGAGAGTGATGCTTCCGAAGTCATCTGTGACAGTAGCCATTTATAAACAAAAAAGGCGTGTTGAAGTAATTCAACACGCCTCTCAATTCGATTTTAACGCTTATGCGAATATTGTCTGCTGCCAAAAAGAGGAACACACCTGAAGGTGTTTACTGCTTACCACTATCTCTTCAACCCGGTTATATCCTGAAATATCTGATCTGCGGTTGTTACTGTTTTACCATTGGCCTGAAATGCCCGCTGAGCAATGATCATGTCTGCAAACTCTTTTACCAGATCAACATTTGAACCCTCAAGGTGTCCAACCTTAAGCATCCCATGACTATTAGAGCCTGGCACATCAATCTGCGGACCACCAGAATTTACCGTTTCCCTGAAATTAGTGCCACCATTGCGTTCAAGACCAGAAGGATTAAGGAAATAAGCAGTAGCTATCCGGCCAATAATAAAGTTCTTTTCATTATCATAAGAAGCAATAATATTGCCATCATCCCTCATCCTTATCTTATCTGCCAGCAGTTTACCCATTGTTGCACCATCTTTTTCTGTTATTTTGATATTATTCCTTGTCTGCTGAAGCAGATCAAAATTAACATCAATCTTAACCGTATTTGCACCCTTTTCTGGCGGCGGTGCACCACCAGATTCTGGGGGTGTAGCCATTACTGGCGGGTCAAAATAGATACCCTTAAACTTACCGCCAACCATTCCTGGATCAGATGGTGAGCCAAAGATTTGAGAATTCTCAACATCAAAGTTTCCATTTCCATCAAACATTAACAATCCATATCCAGCTATCTTTCCCTTTTCCACAGGGTTCATGGCTGTCCACAACCATTTATTTTCACTCAATCTCTCAAAGATTATATCTGTTTGATGAGAAACACCAAAGGCATCAAAAAGTTCTGTACTTATCTTATATTCCCGTAGTTCTTCAGCTTTTAACTCAACCTGAGCCATTTGACTTGAATCAGCCTTATAAGCATTCCCGCCGCGATCATACTTTGACAAACTGCTATTGGGTATAAAGCGAATACCCTCAGGACCGTTATTTCCATTAGGAATGAAGAAATCAACTGCTTGCGGCATTGTCAATCGATAATTTACCGTGACATCACCTGATCCAATGGTTCCTGGTAATTTCTCGCTTATATTAGGTTGGATAAGTATCTTGTCCAGTCCATTTGTTCCCTGACCATTTAAGAATGAGTATTCATTTCTGGATAATATCCTTCCGGCTACCTTTACTACAAGGCTTGTCTCATCAACATCCGCATGAGATAAATCAAAGGCATTTAATCTGGTATAGCTTACATAATAATCAAACATGCCTGTATTATTGATAAGATTAATATTATCCCTGCTTCCTGGCCCTGTATTATTAGAAAATTCCCAATAAACCTCACCTGCAACAATAGGTTTTCCCTTAGGAATAATTACTCCGCTAGTGATATCATAAACCGTAATCGTAGATTTATCAACATCTGCACTCAAAAGATTGATAGTAGTTTGAGCACTACGATGGATTTCATCAAGAACCTGACTGCCTCGCATCCCTTTTCCACCAACACCTATCATCTCATCTTTTATCTCATTTGGTGTAATATTTACCCTGAAATAATCCTTACCAGTACCATACAGCCCTGTGGTTTCTGTCCATCCATCAATTGCTGTAGGACGTTCTGTATCCAGGTCCATTACCCCATTGTTATTTCCGCCAACTACCTTACCAGTAGTAATATTAAAGGTAGAAAACAGTGGAACCAGACCCGATTCTTCTAATACAATCTCATCACCCTCTCCAGTAGTAGTAATGCTTACCTTATCTGTATCAGGGTGATAGGTAATATTGACCTTAGCATTACTATTATTTATCTCCTGGAACAGATCAAGAACCGTAGCATAACTATCTGAATTTATAAATCTGGATGTATATGTTCCAGATTTAGTAGTAATGCTAATAGTCCCATCCACCATTCCCTTTGGAAACTGTCCCCACCCACCAGCCATGTTAATGCTCGCACCAGAACCCATGATCTTGGCAGTACTCATAACCACAGGGGCAGCCTCTGTATCGATAAAGTTATTTATTACCTTTCCACTTGCATCCAATTCTAATATCCCAACTGCATTCGTACTCTTATTACTATAATAATCAGCGGTAACAATATCATCGCTATCAATGATTGAATGCGGGATATTATTTGCACCCAGCATATCAGTTAAAAGTTTTGCATTAGTCAAAAACCCATTTGTACTGCTTTGCTGCACACGAACATAGTATGCAGGATGATTGGTATTAACCATGGTAAATTTATCGAGGACAGGATCATACCTTAAGATAACAGGTAGTGGACGATTTGTTCCGCTTCCTGCCTCTACAGCATCGTTTACCTGATTAATAAAGGAATCAACAGTCGTAAAAGAACTTAGTGTCGGACTTGTCCATGTAAAGGATTGAAGTTCGCCTGTATCAGGATTAATTGCCATCCAGCTAAAGGTAATAAGACTGCTTCCTACAGGGCCGCCATTATTAAACCCTGCCCTTCTAAAAGATTGTCTGATATCAAGATAATTGGACACAACCTCATCCCTGCTTATCGGATTTTCTCCAGCATCAAAAGTTACCCATGAATAACCTGGCAATACAGCAGAATTCGATGTCCCCTCACCCTTTAATTTAGCAAGACTAAAGAACCCGTTTCCAGTAGTCTGATAAGCACTAATAGCTACTGTATTTTTCATAATAAACCTATCTGTTTGTGCATCATATTCAAGTGTTATCTTGCCACCTGTTTGATCTTTCACAGAAGACATAAACTCAGCAACACTACCATATGAACTTAAAGCACCTGATGTCCAGCTTCCATCAGTCCATTTTAGATGAACCTTGCTGCTCAAAGCACTTGTTGACCAGACCTCAGACGTGCCTATAGGTGCATTCCAGTTAAACCCAGCCTTATTAAATGGTGCGGTCATGCTCAGGTTATTAGTTACCACCTCATTCTTACTTGCCGCAGAATAGAATGTTACCTGATCATTCCCGCCAATCCCCTGGTTATCATTAAATTTCCATAAAGAGGCTGGTACCTCTGCCCCATTTTGTTTTATTTTCAGACTGGCAGGGTCTATTGTTGAATTATGCATATTAAACCCATTTCTCTTATAATCCACGGTAATGACTGCCTGAGGAACAGAAAGGGTGGGCGTAAGAAGTGAACTGCTAAAGACAATCCTGTCAAGGCCATTCTTAGACCTACCAAACCTTGCATCGTCACCATTATTATCAAAGTAATAAACCGTTGTTTCTGCACCCATAGGATCAGGGTTTCTCCACTTACCCTGATTAGCAAGAATAGTGCTATTGGTTAAAGGATCTGTAATATAAACCCGCAAGGTAGTAGGATCTATATCAGGATTAGAGACATTTGCATACCATATAAGCTGCGATATGCCAACAGCATCAACAATAGTAAACGAATCTAATTTCAACTTTTCTTTAATTACTGAACCAGGGTCAATGGCACCCTGCCCCTGCAGCATATCACCCTGTTCATAATGATAGACATTTGTAGTTAACAAATCTGTTGTAATAGGGTCTATTGCCCGCCATCGATAATAATTTTTATCAGGATTACTGGGATCAAGCAGGTGTTCAAATTGTATCTGACGACTAAAGTTTGTATCGTATGCATAAGGGGCATCTTTGGTACCTGCCTTAATCATTGACTGGGTAAAGAATCCATGACCAAAGGTAGCCGGGGTTTCAGTCAAGACAATATCTGACCCTGATTTAGGTGTAATGATAAATTTATTAACATTAGTTGGTGTGTCTGGGGAATCAGTGGTTATGGTTACATTGGCTAAAGAAGAATTGTTGATAGCATTTATTAATTCTAAAGGTGTACTATAGCCGCCGTCACCAAGCTTAAACTCAGCACCATTAATCGAGATTAGTCCATCAGGTGTTTTATTAAACCCGGCAGCAGCCCATGCAGCATTAATATTAACACCCTTTAATCCTGCAGAGATAGGCACCATGCTTTGAATATTCTTTGTAAAGCTAAAACTAACTGGATCAATGGCAACCTTTTGATTAGCATCAAACCCATTCTTAAAGGTAAGCTTTGTAGTTGCCTCAGCAGGCACAATATCATTAAGAACCATCTTGATACCTTCAAGTGGTCTATTGGTATTAATCAGCGTCTTATTGTCATCATTTCTAATCAAATAATTGGTAACATCTTCCCTTAAGGCATTCCACCCCTGAACATTTAAGCCCTCTTGATTTACCAGATTGCCGTCAGCGTCAAACTTAAATGTACCGTTACGGGTATAAAGAGAACTTGGACTGAAACCATCACTAAGGACAAAAAAGCTATTTTCGCCAATAATAGCTAAATCCATAGCATTATTTGTAACAAGATCTGTTCCTTGAGTAAAAAGTGTTTCAACCGCACCCAGCGTTACCCCGGTTCCAATCTGTTTGGGGTTAATGCCACCGACCGTATCCCGAGGTTCCTCTGCAGGGCTGAGGTTCTTATTCAGGATGTCTTCAAAAATAGGGCGTGATTTTTTGAAGCCGGTAGTATTGACATTAGCTAAATTATTCCCAACGATGTCTAACCATTGTTGATTAACCTGTAGTCCGCTTACACCTGCATAAAAGGACCCTATCATTTTAAAACCTCCCCTTCTTGCTGAATGTTATTTTTCAGCTAAGCATCAGCAATTCTTATTATGGAGTGTGATAACTTGCTTTCTCTTTGAAATACCGTAAATACAAAGCAAAAGCAAGGAAGTAACATTACTCTCGCCTCTGGCACTTTCGCACTCCAAATTTATATAAATATCTCTCCATAGTCTTTTCACGAGACAATCTTGAGAACATCTGCCAGCCCAATATTTCTTGTTCCCACACCCGTCACATCCAATATCAAGCTGGGAACCGTTCCTGTATAATCTATACCTGTTACCTTGCCCTCAACCGTTTTACCTGTATTCAATGTATCATTGGCAACCACGTTTTTATTCAAAAAAGCTATTGTAGTCTCCATATTCATAGCCAGACTTAGCGTGTTCGAAAATGTCTCAAAGCTCTTATTCAGGTTTGCCATCTGCTCCAGCGAGGTAAACTGTGCCATTTGCGAGACAAACTCTGTATTTTCCATGGGCTCAAATGGATCCTGATAACTGAGCTGGGTTGTAAGGAGCTTGAGAAAATCATCCTTGTTGACTATGCTTGCAATATTGGTTGTTGCTGCTTGTGTTGCCCCTGTAATCGCTCCTATCTCAGCCATTTTACACCTGCCACTTCTTTATCTCACTGGACTGATAGCAATTGGAATAGAAAATTCAATTCAAGCCTTGAATTTTTCACACACTCCAATCCCAAGATACACTTATTTTAGTAGAATTATTACACACGACATACTTATAAATATCCCTAAATAAGATATCTATAATCCCTAAAGTTTCCCCCCAGTTCTTCAGGCAGATAGTAGAAAAGTAATTCAGGTATTAACGGCTCATAAATCATGAATTATAATATCTTATTTATTTGAATTTGTCAAGAAAAATTTTCAAAAAAAAGCAACTTTTTTTCATTTTTTTTCATTTGTTGAAAAAACCCATAAATTTCAACCATTTTTCTTTTTTCTTAGTTCTATTATCGGCAGATAAGGGGATTTACATTAGGATTTTGTGAAATATTCACCACAGAGACACAGAGACACGGAGAAAAAACGATTACTTTTGGGGTTGTTCTCTTTAGTGTGAAAGCTTGCGACATGCCTCCAGGGCAAACGTAATTCACCGCAGGACTTCTCGCCTCCTCGTCTCCTTGCTTGGTCACCAGTAAAAACTTGAACATCGAGTAAGAGGCGTCAACTCCTACTTTCTTGCTCAACAATCTTTTCCGTCCACCTCCTGCCACTCCTGTCGAACAATTCGATAACAACAAGTCGTAACCCTTTTTCTCACCAGGTCTTAGCCTCCTACCGGACACGATAAACAGACATGACCCCCACGATCCTTTTACGTCTCTGAAATTCTTAAAAACCCGTGTTAAATCTGGAAACTGCTTACAACGCTCTCAACAAGCAGCCACTATAGCCCAAGCATCAAATAGCACACAGATTTACACAGACGCAACGGATTTAAGTAAAGAAGTATCCGTAATAATCCGTCCAATCAGTGTCATCCGTGTGCTATTTTCTTGAATTACTACTGATTTTGCAATTTCAACACAACCTGAGCCGCAGCAAGTCTGGCAATAGGCACGCGGTATGGGGAGCAGCTGACATAATTCAAGCCAGTCATATGGCAGAATTCTATAGAGCTTGGGTTACCGCCATGCTCGCCGCATATCCCTATCTTGAGGTCAGGCTTTACTGATCGTCCCTTTTCTGTGCCTATCTTCACCAATGCTCCGACACCATCTCTATCTAAGACCTCAAATGGGTTCTTTTCAAGGAGACCTGTTTCTACATACCTGTCAAGGAACTTGCCCTCAGCATCATCCCTGGAGAAGCCAAAGGTAGTCTGAGTCAGATCATTTGTACCAAAGGAGAAGAATTGTGCCTCATGGGCTATTCTGTCTGCGGTAATAGCTGCCCTTGGCAGCTCAATCATTGTCCCTATCAGGTAGTCAACCCTGATTCCCTTTTCCTCAAACACCTCTTCGGCTGTTTTTTGAATCAATTCCTTTTGTACTTTAATCTCTGCGACGGTGCTGACCAATGGAACCATTATCTCTGGAAAGACAATAATTCCCTCTTTTGTCAGGTCACAGGCAGCCTGGATGATTGCCCTTGCCTGCATCTCAGTAATCTCTGGGAAAGATATTCCCAGACGACACCCTCTTAAGCCAAGCATGGGGTTTAATTCCCGCAGGTTTTCAACCTTATGGAGTAACTTCTTCTTTTCAGCAATTTCCTCCTTATCCTTACCAATCATCTCCAGTTTGGTTATTTCTACCAAAAGCTCTTCATGACTTGGCAAGAATTCATGGAGTGGCGGGTCAAGCAGTCTGATGGTGACAGGCAATCCCTGCATGGCTTTTAGCATCTCATAGAAGTCGCCTCGTTGCATTGGCAGGAGTTTGTCTAAAGCCTTTCTTCTTTCCTTTTCATCTTCAGCCAGGATCATCTCCTGCATGATAGGCAGTCTATCCTCAGCAAAGAACATATGCTCTGTCCGGCATAAACCTATCCCCTCAGCACCAAATTCCCGTGCCTTTTTAGAGGCTGCAGGGTCATCTGCATTTGTTCTGATCTTGAGCTTGCGAATCTCATCTGCCCAGCCAAGTAATTTTATCCCTTCTGGTGTCATTTCAGCCTCAATGGTTGGTGCTTTACCCATGATAACCCTGCCGCTTGAGCCATCAATGGTGATAATATCTCCCTCAGAGATAACAATTTCGCCAACCGTAAATCGTTTATTATTCTCATCCACCTTTATTGCTTCGCACCCGGCCACACAGGACTTACCCATGCCTCGAGCCACAACCGCAGCATGAGAGGTCATGCCGCCATGAGCGGTTAATATTCCCACTGCAACAGCCATACCATGAATATCATCTGGTGATGTCTCCTTTCTGACTAAGACAACCCTTTTCCCTTGTTCTGCCCAACTGCAAGCATCATCAGCAGAAAAGACAACTGCCCCTGAAACTGCCCCTGGCGAGGCATTCAGCCCAACAGCTATTGCCTCTATCTTTGCCTTTGGGTCAATATGCGGGTGAAGAAGCTGGTCAAGCTGAGCTGGGTCTACCCTTAACAATGCCTGTTCTTTAGTAATTAATCCCTCTTCAACCATATCTACAGCTACCTTTATGGCTGCTGCTGCTGTTCGTTTTCCTGTTCGTGTCTGAAGCATATAAAGTCTTTGATTTTCAATGGTAAACTCGATATCCTGCATCTCTTTATAGTGATTTTCAAGGGTCTTATAAATATCTGTTAATTGAGCATATGCCTCTGGCATCTCATTATTAAGATAGGCAATAGGTCTTGGTGTTCTAATACCAGCCACTACATCCTCACCCTGAGCATTTGTCAGGTATTCGCCATAAAAGAGCTTTTCACCTGTAGAGGGGTTGCGGGTAAAAGCAACACCAGTGGCACAGGTATCACCCATGTTGCCAAAGACCATGCTCTGGACGTTAACCGCGGTACCAAGACTATCAGGAATATCATACAGCTTACGATAGGTTACAGCCCGCGGACTGTCCCATGACTCAAAGACCGCATCAATAGCCATCTTTAATTGCTGTCTCGGATTCTGTGGAAAGTCAATCCGTTCTACCTCGCGAAGCATTCGCAGATACCGGGCAACCAGATTTCTCAATGCCTCTGTTGAAAGCTCATTATCTAAGGTTACACCCTCATCACGCTTTACCTCATCCAGGATAAACTCAAAATCGCTGTGTTTTACACCAAGAACCACATTGGAAAACATCTGAATAAACCTTCGATAGGCATCATAAGCAAACCTTTCATTGTTTGTTTTAATAGCCAATCCTTTTGTTGTCTCATTGTTTAAGCCAAGATTAAGAACCGTATCCATCATCCCGGGCATAGAAATCTTTGCCCCAGAACGCACTGAAACCAAGAGAGGGTCATGGTGATCACCAAGCTTTTTACCCATAAGTTTTTCCAGAGCCTCAAGGTTTTGGTCTATCTGTTCCTGCAGCCCTGCTGGATATTGCTTATTGTTCTTATAATAATAGATACATGCCTCAGTAGTAATGGTAAACCCTGGTGGGACAGGGATATTGATATTGGTCATCTCTGCCAATCCTGCACCCTTTCCACCCAATAAATCCTTCATTGTTCCTGTGCCTTCTGCCTTGCCATTGCCAAAAAAATACACAAACTTGCTCATGCCTTAAAACCTCCTTACTTAACTAAGCTATTAGCTAACAGTTAACTGCTAGTAGTGTCCTGTCACATGCAGTAGAGACGCGATTAATCGCGTCTCTACATTGAGAAAGGGCAGAGGCTCTCTCTGCCAGAGGAGCTTCCTCCTGCCCACATTAATCTATCCGACAATTGATGATTGATGCGACATTAGCTACTCAACAGCGACCACTCTTCTTGCCCCAAGGTATCTTTGGTGATAATAGGGGGAACCCAGAGAATCAATCCTAACCCCACCACTGCGATAGGATGATGAATGAATGAATCTGTCCCCACCAATATAGATGCCTACATGAGAGGGGTAAGAGGCATAGGTAGCAAAAAATACCAGATCCCCTTCCTGCAACTCTGTTACTGGGGAGCCTTTACCCCACTGTTCCCTTGCAGTCCTTGGCAGCATTATCCCAAAATAACCGAATGTTCTTTTCACAAATCCTGAACAATCTGTAGCCTCATCCCCAATCTCACCACCGGATTTATAGGGAAGGTAAAGATACCTCTTGGCTGTATCAACTATCTGGCTTGCGATAGCACTTGGATTCTCTGAAAACTGGATATCTGCAATTGCAGCAGAATCTACAGCATCCCAATATTTTTCTTCAACTACAGGAGAGGCTTTCTCTGCCAGAGGGGCTCCCTCATCTGCTGCAAAAACATCTGGCAGATGGGCATCATCTGCCAGAGGAGGTTCCTCTGCTGGTGGGACTCCTTCTGCCAGAGGGGCTCCCTTTGCATTCACTTGAGGTGTTACCCACTGACAGGGTATAGAGTTGCAAAGAGCTAACACCTGATTTACCTCTATCGTATTATCAACCAGGTGATTAAGCCTTTTCAGCTCATTTACCGTACAGCCATTTCGTCTGGCAATAGAAAAAAGCGTATCACCCTTTTTGACAACATGGCTTTTCTGAGGACTCGATATTGTCTCCTGAACGATGCCTGCCTCCTGCCCACTGCCTTTCACATTCTCTTCCATAGATTCTGGCTTCTGGCTTCTGGCTTCTGGCTTTTGCCTCCTATCCTTCTCATTTCTTATTCTGCATTCCGTATTCTCTTTCTGGACACAAAGCCGTTGCCCCTTATAGATAAGATTCCCGTTCAACCCATTAATCTGTTGTAATTCTTCTACAGAAATGCCATATTTTTTGGCTATACGCCAGAGGGTTTCATCTCCACTTACCGTATGGTAAAGCACACCCCATGAGATTGTTGGGAAAAAGATAAATATCCCTGCAAGAATATTGATAGTTAACCTTTTTGACATATTCCTGCCCTCCTTGAAGTAGTGTAATACCGATTGAGCCGACTCATAACGCCTTTGTTTGCAATTAACTATATTAGCGGTAGCTCTGGTCGTTTTAGAATTATATTCTGCTTGCCAACCAAATACCTCGCTTTTCCATGCCTTACCTTCATCGTGTAATTTAGCCGCAACCTTTCTGACCTCAGCTATATTCGGAATAACAACATGTTGACTGGATAGATCAAGAGGCTTGTTTCTTTGTTACTACCTTTAATTATATCACAACTAACTATTATACAATAACAATATCGGCTATGTCAAGAAAAATCTGAAGGGACTGGCAGGGCAAACGCATCTAAATCTCACAATTAACTATGACAACAGTATCCTGTTGATTTTATCTGCAAGCATATAGTGCTTATTTTAAGCAAATCAAATTTTACCGACCTGAGCAATCAGGGCGTTTTGCCACAAATAATATGGAAATGGGACGCAGATTATCAAGATATATGATAATTTGGCAACAGCAAGAAACGATTGTAGGGGTTCAAAAAATCTTGAACCCCCTACCATAATCCTGAAAAATCTGCGAGAATCTGCGTTAATCGCCCGGACGAAAGGGGCAAGGTTAGGGGTGGTGCTGCTGTCCGCACTCGAGATGGATACAGCCAGACTGATTTCCTCTTCATCTATCTTAAGCCCTTTGATGAAAAACGAATCCGTCAGTATCTGGAAAAGGTTCTGCCTGGCAGGGGTAATGAGGTATTTGAATTCCTCAAGAGCGTCAATGATTTGACTGACCTGGCTCAACGGCCATATTTGCTTTCACTCATCACCGCCCATCTGACTCAGCTTGAGGCACTGGCTAGCTAAATCAGGCAAAAGGGTTGGGGCAGCAGATGTCTATGAAACTGTGGTTTCAGAATGGATGGACAGGGATGTAGGCAAACACCTGTTTTTACCTACCCTTAAGGTCGAATTCATGGAAGAGCTTGCCCGGCGATTATGGGCACAGGCACGACAGGAAATCCATTTTGAGGAATTGCGGAAATGGCTACAGGAACAGATGAAGGAGAAGATGCCTGCAGTAACCATGGAAGATGCTGCCCGGGCTGATACTGACCTGCGAACTGCTACCTTCCTTATGCGTGACCCAAAAGGCAACTATCGCTTTGCTCATCGCTCATTCATGGAGTTCTTCTTAGCCCGACATATAGCCCGACAACTCTCCAGCCGGGATGCCACTGTTTTAACTCTACCACGGCTGAGTAAAGAGGTGCTGGAGTTTGCTGTTGACCTTGTTCACTACCCATCCTTTAACCTCAACTCAACCCAGCAGACCATCACCAACATCCTTGAATCTGTTTACACCTTTCAGGTAAGTGAAAACGCCCTGCTGCTCAAGACCTGCTGGGATAGGCTGAGGTCCGGCTCATCCCCTGCTCCTGCTGCCTTCCATCTGGAAGGTGCAGATTTATCCGGCGTGGATTTATCCGCAGTCAGGCTGAACTCTGTTTATTTAAATCATGCAAATCTTGAAGAAGCAAACCTGGCTCAAGCTGCCCTGTCAGGCGATCTCTCCGAAGTAAATCTGACCAGGGCTAAGGCTTCTCAAGTCAATCTCACCGGAAACTCCCTGCGTAGGGCAAAGCTCGATGCAGCTGACCTCTCGGGCACAAACCTTGCCCAATGTGATTTTTCTGAAGCAAAGGGAGCTGGTATCTTCTTCTGTCGCTCAGACCTTTCGTCCGCCCTTCTCAATAATGCTGCCTTTGCCTACGCCAGGCTGGCACGGGCTAATATTTCTCAGCCTCAGATTGCCCAAGCTGATTTTTTCCGAGCTTCTATGCCGGATGTCTCTGTCAACCAACTCACACCCGTGCTCCAGACAGGCCATTCATCTGACGTCAGAAGCGTCCACTTCAGCCCGGATGGAAAACTCCTGACCTCTGGAAGTTCAGATAATACGGTGAAGCTGTGGGATGTGGCGAGCGGCAAATTAATTTACACCCTAATTTCTTGCTGGGGAGATGGTCGTTGGGTGGTCTACACCCCGGATGGTATATTTGACGCATCAGAGGCAGCTATGGATTTAATCTGGTTTGCAGATGGCTTAGTGGTCTACCCGTCATCAGAATTCGCCCAGGAGTTTCACCGCCCAGAAGAGATTCAAGCCAGATTAAGGCAAGCAATGTCAAGTTAACACCTTCCATTTTTAGACGTAGGATGGGTGCTAACCCATCTATTTTTCATCAACGCAGGGGGGAATAGATGGGTTAACACCCATCCTACGTGAAGATTGCGTCTTATGTGTGATACCCGCAAGAAGAGGAAATCAGAGCCAGACCCAATACTGTTTAGAATGAATTCCCTTAACCCAAGTTCGCGATTCAAAAAGTTAAATTATTGACTATCAACAAGTTGTGAATTTCAAAAATCTGATTTTGACACTACAGATTTTTTAGTGTCCCTATAGAAT
>JASEHA010000079.1 GCA_030018795.1 bacterium | reverse complement strand
TGATAGTCAATAATTTAACTTTTTGAATCGCGAACTTGGGGTAAGAAACTGATATTTGATAAAAAAAGGATTGCGACCGACTGGTGACTATTGCTTGGTGCACTGATGACTGGTGACTGGTGCTCTATGTATTATCATTCATCTTCAACAACAATATACGCCTTTGTCTTCAACTCTTTTAGTAAGACTTCCATCTCTTGTTCAAAAGCCTCTTTTTTAAGCTTTTCCTCTTGTTCTTGAATTAAGATTTGAAGGGTATCTTTTGGTGTTTCCCTTTTTTCTGTCATTTTGATAATATGATATCCAAGATTGGTTTTTACAATCTGACTTACCTCTTCTACCTTAAGATTAAACGCCTTTTCTGAAAATTCAGGTATCATTTGATATTTATGAAAAAACCCTAAGTCTCCGCCATTTTTCCCGGAAGGACAGACAGAATATTCTCTGGCTAATCCCTCAAAATTCTCTCCCCTGTCAATCCTGGCTAAGATGAGAACTGCATCCTCTGCACTCTTAACCAGAATATGCCTTACCCTTATCTCACAAGAAAGATCCTGACGAATCTTATTTATCTTTTCTGGGGATACTTTTATCCTTTTCCTTACCTCCATTCCTATCCACTGCTGTTTTATCAGATTTTCTCTATATCTTTCCCTTAATTCCTCTTTATTTACCCCTTCTTTTAATAAGGCATCCTCAAACGCTTTTTCTGTTGGGAACTGTTTTTTCATTGCATTTATTATTTCATCTATCTGCTCATCAGGGGTTTCAAAACCATCCTTTGTTGCCTCCTGAAGGATTAACTTTTGATCAATAAGACCCTGCAAAACCTCTTTTTTGTCCACATCTGGATTTGCAGCAATAATATCATTTAATTCCTGCAGGGTGATAACCTCGTTGTTTACCCATGCAACAATCTTGTTAACCACAGCATTTGATACTCCCTCTTCTGAAGATGTGGCCGTATCCATGGCAATGGTCATCATTCCAAGAAATGAAATAAGCACGAATAATAAATTCTGTTTCTGTTGAGTGTTCATTTTTGCACCTTTCCTTTACAAGCAGCACAAGCAAGATGCTTGTGTTACTTTTTACGATATAAAATGTATTATTTGTGTCAAAAGTCTAATCGCCGATAACTACATGCTTATATTTTTAACGCTATTCTTTCTAATACACTATGTATTGCACCCTGTGGGGTAAGCTGGCTTTTCATGATATGAATATCAGATACCAGCATCCTTTCAACAGGTGTTTCGACACTCACAATCCTTTTTGTCAATTCAGTAAACCCTTTCAGCCCCTTCACTCTGCCAACAGTCAGATGCGGGTTAAACCTTTTTTTCTCTTTCTTAAAACCGAGCATTGCTAATTTATTCTCCAGACAATGATTTATCTCACAAATTATTTCCTTCCCCTCATCTATCCCGACCCAGATGATTTGAGGACAATTTACACATGGAAAAGCACCCACAGAAGAAAGGGAGATTAAAATCGGCGGAAAATTACCTGCTACCTCAGATACAGCCTTAAAAATATCATCAATCTGTGAAATCCCTGTATTGCCCAGAAATTTTAAGGTGAGATGCATTTCTTCAGGGGCAATCCATTTGACATCAGCATTGGCTAACCTTAATTTCTCCTGAATTTGTTTCAGTCTATTTTTTAACTCATCGTTTATAAGCAAAGCAATAAATGTTCTGACTGACTCTTCCACTAAAAGGACTCCTTTTACAACAGTAAATTGGTAAGCAATGCTCACCTTTTTTCTGTCAAGTCCTACTTTCCCATATTATACGAATTAAACGTATCAAGTAGGACAGAATAGGCGGCGATTCAATCCTTTTTTATCGAATCTTATTTCCTTGCTCGACAACTTTCTCCTACTACTCCTCTCAAATAATTCGAAATCAACAAGTATCAGCTTTTTGTTGACACGACAATAGTGTCGTGTCAACTCTCAATTGTCGAATAGATGAGATAGATGGGTTAGCACCCATCCTACAATTATATCATCTCTATGCGACACTGAAGGGTTGACACGACACTAATCCAATAACTCTCTTCTTAGTATATCAAAAGCTGTATAAGCTGCTTTCAATTTCATCTCGTATCTTTCACCTGAAAAGAAAAATTGCCGGCATGTAATCTGGCCATTTGAATATAAACAAATCCAGACCATACCAACATTTTCCCCTTCCTCTAATCCCATAACACCAGTAACACTTAAGGCAAAGTTTGACTGGGTAAGGCTACTGACTGCACGAGCCATATCCCTGGTTACTCGTTCACTAACCAGCCCATATCTCTCGATACTTTCTCTTGGAATATTGAAAAGAAGGCTTACAGCATCTGCATCACAGGCAGTAATTCCTCCTTTATAATAAAACGAACACCCTGTAATATTTGATATCAGGTTAGAAAGCAGTCCGCCGGTACAGTTTTCGGCTATTGACAGGGAATATTGTTTAAGATAAAGAAGATAGCCAACAACCTCCTCCATAGTTTCTTTATCAAAGGCGTATATATTATCGCCAATCTGATTACAAATACTCTTTTCTGCTGAAGCAAGCAGAGAATCTGCTATTTTCTCTATCTTAGATTCTGCTGAAATATAAATATCCACCCCGGGTGAATTAACTACAAATCTTATGTGCAGGTCATGACCATGGCTTACAGTTTTTAATAGATCCCTTAACTGTGCTTCACTTAATCCAAAGGTTTTTAGTGTCTTATGTTTTAAGTATTTTTCAGGCCGTTGAAGCATAAAACACCACCTATTTACTGTATTTTTTTATAACATCCTATTGCTCCAAGCTCTTCTTCAATCCTTAAGAGCTGATTATATTTGGCTGTTCTATCTGTCCTGCATGGTGCACCGAGCTTAATTTGACCAGAATTAGTGGCTACAGCAATATCAGCGATAATTGTGTCCTCTGTCTCTCCTGAACGATGTGATATCATGGTTGTGTATCCTGCAAGCTTAGCCATTTCTATAGTGTTTAATGTTTCTGTTAATGTACCTATTTGATTAACCTTAATTAAGATAGAATTGGCAATACCTTTGTCAATCCCTTGTTTTAACCGCTCTGGATTGGTGACAAAGATATCATCTCCAACTAATTGCACCTTTTTTCCAAGAGACTCAGTTAAAAGTTTCCATCCATCCCAATCATCCTCTGCCATTCCATCCTCAATAGAGATAATAGGGTATCTGTCTATCAACCATTCATAATATTCCACTAATTCCTCTGATGACCTTATTACCCCTTCACCACTGAAGTTATATTTTCCATTCTCAAATATCTCGCTTGCAGCAATATCTAATGCCAGAGATATATCCCTTTCTGTCTTATACCCTGCCTGATTGATTGCTTCCATAATAATATCTAATGCCTCTGGGGCTGAGGCTATATTTGGAGCAAAACCACCCTCATCACCTACGGATATATTTAACCCTTTTTTTATAAGAATTTTTTTAAGGTGCTGATAAACCTCTACTACCTGTCTGGTTGCTTCCTTAAAACTATCTACTCCTGTAGGAACAATCATAAATTCTTGTATATCAATAGGATTATCCGCATGTTTTCCTCCATTTAATATATTTGAAAAAGGAGCTGGAAGAATATGGGCATTTGTACCGCCAATATATTTATAAAGTGGTATTTCTAATGTGTTGGCTACTGCCCTTGCTACAGCCAATGATGTGCCAAGAATAGCGTTTGCTCCAAGCTTTGATTTATTTGGGGTGCCGTCTATCTCACATAAAAGTTTATCAATCTCTCTCTGATTAAGTGCATCCTCTCCTTCTAAGTCCTCAGCAATAATATCGGTTATATTTTCAACCGCTGATTGTACACCTTTTCCAAGGTAACGATTTTTATCCCCATCACGTAATTCTACAGCCTCATGTGTCCCTGTAGATGCTCCAGATGGAACTATTGCTGTACCACATACCCCATTATCTAATGTTACTTCTACCTCAATGGTTGGATTTCCACGAGAATCAATCACCTCTCTTGCCCAAACCTTAACTATCTCTGTTTCTGCCATAATTACCTCCTAATATCGTATAATTTATCGGGTGATTTCTTTCTATTAGAACATGTTACAGGAGGTCAGCCGGGAGTAGACATTCTGTATTAATAAATGGTAACCAATCCCCAATTCTGCCTTCTTTCTCGACAACTTCCTACTACCACTTCCTTCTATTAATTCGAAATCAACAAATATTAGCCTTTTTCATCATATCTTACTCTCTTTTATTACGAATTGAATGCATCAAGTAGTACACGATAAGAGGCATCAGGTTGTGTGAAAACTCAAAATTCATGAGTCAACACCACATTTATCTAATTTATCGGCAAATTTTCAGTATTACTTTAGTTGTTTATAATATTTAAGTTGAAGAATCATAATTTATGCCAGTAGTGAATATATATTACCTCCATCTACACCCAAGGTATCCCAACGGCTTACCATTACAAATATATTGCTTCAGCTCATCCTTAATAAGCGGATACATTATTATCTCATCAATCTTATCTATATCTATAAATTCGACTGCGTCAAGTATCTCTTCATTCCCAAGCATCATCTCTCCACCTATTATTTCTGCTTCAAAAAACATATTTACTATATGCCTATGGTTATCCTCAGGAATGGCCTCACTCACAAACATTAGATTACCAACGTTTATTTTAAGCCCTGTTTCCTCTATCATTTCCCTTTTAAGGGTTTCTATCATTGTTTCTCCATATTCAATCCTGCCTCCAGGAAGCAGCCAATATTTTTTATCACCCTTTTTATGCCTAACCATTAATATCTTGCCATCTTTTAATATGCAAGCTGCTATCCTAATATCAATCTTCATTAAGTCTCCTTCTCACAGACAATACCTACAGACAAGGATGTCTATACTACTAATCTGTTAATATTTTTAACCCCTTTAATATTAATAACGGATCAATCTGTTTAATACACCTAATATATGGACTAATAACACCTGATAATCCACCAGTGGCAATACAATTTATTGCCTTTCCATCCTGCTCATCTTGAATTCTCCTAATAATCTCATTAACCTGTCCAATAAAGCCATAAAAAATTCCTGAATACATACAATCTACAGTGCTTCTACCTATCACAGACTTAGGCACATTAATCTCCACAATAGGAAGTTTTTCTGTCTTTGTCCATAAAGTCTCTATAGAAACACCAATACCAGGAGCAATAACACCCCCTATAAATTCACAGTCCTTAGAAATAACATCAAATGTAGTTGCTGTGCCAAAGTCTACAATAATACATGGAAGTCTATATAATTTTATCACAGCCACAGCATTAATAATCCTATCTATCCCAAGATCAGAAGGATTATTATAATGAATAGGTATTTTTATAAAAGAATGATCAATAAAGAAAGGACTAAAACCAAGATTATTTGATATTATTTTATTAAACACATCTTTTAATGAAGGAACAACACAAGAAATTGTACATTGTTTAATAATATAATCCTTTAAGTTTGATAAAATAATATTATTTTGTTCTCTTATAACACTATTTGGTATAAACCAATGCTTTTCTATTTCATCTATATTATATATCCCAAAATGAGTATTTGTATTACCTATATCGATTACTAATATCATCTTATTTATTATCTTCCACTGTAGGTATAATAAAATAAAAATATTCTTCATTATCATCTTTTATGTCTATAACCCCTGCCATTGCTTTACTAATAAATAATATATCTATTTCTTCTATATCAATATTCCTTAAAACATTTATCATGTGTTTAGAGTTATAGACAACACTAAAATCTTCCCCTTTATAATCAATATCTATAATATTTTCTTTTGCCTCTCCCAATCCAGGGGTGAAGGACGCTATCTGAATAATATTATTAATTATACTAAAATTAAATACATTAACATCCTCTGACACCATAATACTGACCCTTTTACACGTATTTAATAACACACTATTTTTTATATGCAATACATTGTCACGTGTTATATTAGGAATAAAACTCTCATAATCAGGAAAACTTCCATCTATTAATCTGGATGTAACAACAATATCATTAAATATAAGCATTATTTGATTATTACCTAAATACACGTCAACCATAGCCTCATCCCTTAATAATCTCATAAACTCACTTAAGGTTTTATTAGGAATTACCACACGCACATCTTTACTAACATTCTCTGACATCTTATACTTTGCTGACGACAGAACAAACCCATCTGTAGCTGTAATGGTTATTTCTGTTCCCTTAGCATTTAGACAGCCGCCATTTAATACCCGACGAGGATCCTCTATAGCTGCGGCAAAAGCCATTTTTTTTATCATCTTTTTAAATATACTTGATAATATAGAAAAACAACGATCTCCGCTGATATCTGCAATAATAGGGTAATCATTAGGATTTAACCCAGCTATATTAAAAAATGACTTTCCAGAGGTAATAGACACATGAAAATTATCCTTTTCCTTTATAGTTATATCCTCTTCTGGTATTTCTCTAATAATATCTAATAATTTCTTAAATGGAAGGGTAACACTACCCTCTTCTATAACATCTGCCTCTATTCTACATTTTACAGAAATATCAAGATCTGTAGAGGTTATAGTCAATATATTATGTCCCGCTTCTAATAAAACATTAGACAGAATAGGTATTAGAGACTTTTGAGAGATTATTGATAATTGCAATGATTCTAATAGTAAATACTTTTTAATAACTATATTCATTCTTCTTTACTCCTTTTTTATATTAAATATTAATAGTAGTAGTAACTACTACTGATTTTTGTTAATAACTATACTAACTCTAATAAATATAATAAGATAATTTGTCAATAAACCTGTCAATAATCTATATTTTTATTAACAATTCTACACAGCCTGTTTTAAGTCACTTTCAATATGCTGAATTATATATTGAAGGGATGTATCTTTTTCTAATTGTTCCTTAATCTTATTACAGGCGTGCATGACTGTACCATGATCCCTTCCTCCAAACTCTTTTGCTATTTCTGGCAGAGAATGGGTGGTTAAATTTCGGCAAAGATACATGGCTACCTGTCTTGGGGTAACAACAGTGCTGTTTCTCCTTTTTCCTAATATATCAGATAACTGAATTTTGAAATATTTAGATGTTTTTCTTTGAATTGTCTCTATAGAAATAGATTCAGGCTGTTCATTGAATAAAAGTATATTCTTGAGTACCTTTTTAACCATATTTATATCTAATTTTTCCTGAGTCAATGATGTATAAGCAATTATTCTTACCAAAGCCCCCTCTAATTCTCTAATATTAGTCTTTATTTTGGATGCAATAAAATAACCCACATCATCTGGAATTAAAACACCCTCTTTCTCAGACTTCTTTTTAATAATAGCCATCCTTGTTTCAATACATGGAAACTGAATATCTGCGATTAACCCGCCTTCAAACCTTGATCTCAATCTTTCCTCTAGTGTTTTTATCTCTTTTGGTGGTTTATCACTGGTTAAAACCACCTGTTTTCCTAATCCATGTAAGGTATTAAAGGTGTGAAAAAATTCTTCCTGTATACCCTCTTTTCCTGATAAGAATTGAATATCATCAATAAGTAAAACATCTATATTTCTATACTTATCTTTAAACTTTTGTGATTTATTTGATCTTATAGCATCAACAAATTCATTTAAGAACTGTTCAGATGAAACATATACAATCTTTGCATTTGGTTTATTTTGTAATATCTGATGCCCTATAGCATGAATAAGATGTGTTTTTCCAAGTCCGACACCACTATAGATAAATAAAGGATTATAAGATGTCCCTGGTTTATCAGCCACTGCTTGACAGGCTGCATGAGCAAAATGATTACTCTCACCAATAACAAAACTATCAAAGGTATACTTTGAATTTAGATAAAAATCTGATATTGTATACTTTTTTTCTTTTACTACATTTATCTTCTCTTCTGATTGAGAGGGTGTAACCTCTGATGAAACAACAAAGTCTATAGACATCAGATTATTGGTAATATTTTTTAAATGATTATCGACAAGTAGTTTAAAACGGTCATTCATCCATGTCTTAAAAAACACATTTGGAACGCCTATTTCCAGTATATTTCCCTGTATATTTACAGGTTTTATCGGCTTAAACCATATCTCATAGCTTTCTTTTGGTATATCCTCTCGTACTTTTAATAAAACCTCTTCCCATAATTCTTTCTTCACCTTCACAACCTCCCTTTTTTCATAGAGTTACCTTACCTTAAAAGAATACAGTTTTATCCCTGTCTTCCCTTAAAGTATTCTCCCCTCATTGAATACTTAGAAGTAAAGGCTCTTTAATTATCCTTCTTAATTAACTTTATTTTTTATAGTTA
>JASEHA010000078.1 GCA_030018795.1 bacterium | reverse complement strand
ATTATTTTGAAACACAACCAGAGATTTAGGATGGGTCAAAACATCTATGCTACTATTGTGAAAAACTGTCTGGACACCTTTTATAAAAGGTGTAATCATCAAGACATCACCAATTGCCCCTCTACGCACAATTAATATTTTTTTTACAGACTTAACATCTATATCTATATTTTGCATTTGAAGTTAGACCGCAATTATAGGCAGATCCCTGTCTGCAACTACGTTTTAATTATTTGTTCCATTATTAATTATAGCACAGCATTTGAGTCTTGTCAAATAAAAAACGTAATTACTCAGCCACAGATTTGCACAGATGAACGCAGATAAGTTTAAATACAAAGAGATTGCAGACATTATTCTTAGAAGTTTACGGAAGTTTATAACAAACTAAGGTGTGGATTTCTGGAATCTGTCCCTGTACATGAAGCTCAATTAATCAATTACTTGAGGGCAACAAATATTGAAGTAGGCTTATGCAAGCATCTTGCTTGCCTTTGCCTGCCTGTGCTTGTGCCACTCTCCTCTTATTCCACCACCCTGCCATTAATTATCACAACCCCCATCCTTAGCAATGAATTATCCAGAACATTCAGAACAGTAGTATCGGTTTCTGTCTTTCTTGCTTCAAGGAGCAACTCTTTTATTGTTGATGACTTAAATCCAGCTAATGTTTGAATGGCAAGTATTTTAATATCCCTGTCATGGCTGGCAAGGTGTTTTTGCAGATCATCGATTGCCTTATTTTCATCAACCATACCGTGAAGGCTCTGTATCTTCTGGATTGCTTTCATTGCTGTCTCTGGGGCAGAGCTGCTCAATATTTCCATAATCATCCCCTCATTTTCCCTCATGGCAGACCAGCACGAAAGGTTAGCCATAGCCCTGTCTGCGAGAAGGCTAAATCTATCTGTGCTATTCCAGAGGTCAAGGATCATCGGGATTAACTGCTGTTTATGCATTACACCCAAAGAATGAACCGCAGAACCAAATATTCCCACATCCTCTGTCTTTTGTGCAATGGAATTAATGGTATCAATTGCCTGTTCAGCATCCAACCTCCCCAAGCTTACCATTGTTCGTCTAACAAGGTCGGGTTGTTCATCAGGATTATCCATCAACCCTTGAAGCCGCGAAAGAAGGTCAGGTGCTGCCTCTTTATCCCCAACGAGCTTTAATGCAAAGGCAGCCCTGCTTGATACATCCTCATCCGTATCCTTTAATGCTCGTGCCAATACCTTTACTGTTTCCTTACTCTTATCAATCACTCCAAGCTCTATAGCTGCCTCACCGCGAATAGCAGGTGAATCGACTGGATCCTCTATCCGTGCAGCTAACATTCTAACCATCTTTTTCTGATAACCCTCCTGTTGACCGGGAGCCATAAGCCTTTTTCCCGGCATCCTCACATTACCTTGTGATGTAACTATCTCATTTAACAGTATCAATCGATAGGATTCATCCTTAGCCTTATCATCTATGCTTTCAAGTATCATATCACCAATAGCAGGGTTAGTCTCCCACCTTTTCCGCAGCTCCATGATAACAGCAAAAACCATATCACCCTTCTTCTCTATCACCGCCTGTTCCAGCATCACTAATATATTCTTATCATCCATTGTCTCTAATGCCTCTGGCAGGGGTAAATCCATTTCCTCAGCCATAACAGGATAGCAATAGCTAAATAAGAATGCAAATAATAGCAGCAAAAACCATGATATTTTCATCATACCTCCATTTGGATAGGTTGCAGCCTTTGGTGGGCAGTGCCCACCCTATTTTTGACAATTGGCATACGATATCCATCCAAGTTTGTTGTCTGGCAATTTTACCTGATAGTACCATTGCTTTGAATCATCGACAAGTATAAGCTGTATCCCGTCAGGCACGGTGGTAATTATCGGATATCTTGTGCCGGGCCCTGAAAAAATCGGGGTATTATCTATTGCAACTATAACGGTTCTTATTTGCTTAGATGGCTGCTCTTGAGATAAAACTGGTGTTTGAACTGCTTGCTTTTGAACAACTGGAGCTTGAGGTTTTGGTAAAACAGCAGGGATGGATGGTGCTGGTGCAGCCGCTGGCGGAGCTGAAACAGCCGAATAATCTGGTGCTGGAACAGGTTGTTCTGATTGTTGTGGAATGATATCGTAGGAACGAGCTGGCAGGGGTGCTGTCTTTTTAGCCCTATCTAACTGCTGGTCTGTCTCTTGCGGCATAGCTCTTCTCACCTTTTTCACATTCTCTGTCTTTTCTTCCGCTGGTGTAATCCCTGCCTGCTTTAGTATCTTCTCTGTCTCTGCCGCATCTGATAATTTCGATGCAGCCTTGCTGCCAAACCTTACAGAGGCAGACAATCTGTGTGCTGCCTCAAATTTCTCATAAGGCAGATAGGCATAATCAATCTCTAAAGAGGAAGAAGATGTCCGACCCGGCGTCCTTGCCCCAAATCCTGCGGTAAAACCATGTCCATCTTCAGAATCATAGCCACCTCGCAGGGCAATTGTATTCAGTATCCAGCCCTCAAGCCCAACACAAGCAACCGTCTTTTTTTCAGGCAAAATGTTTGTCATCCCCCCACTGATTGTAAGCCATGAGTTTGTCCATACAAGCCCTGTTCTTATGGTTGCAGGAAGGGCAAATCCTTTATCAATAAACTTTATATCTGCTCCAATGTTCTGTAATGCAAGCCCCAATCCCACATGCTTTGTCTTACACAAAAATCCAACATCACTTGCAAATCCTACTGCATCCTTATCACCAATCCTTTGTGAACATATCTTCCCTGTAGCACCAACAGAGATATGGTCAGTAAGATTTATCCCCCAGGACATGCCAAATATTCCATCTATTTCTCGAAAGGTTTTTCCTGTGCCTTGAGGTTTTGCCTCAGTTGTTGTCTGCATTTCATCAGTAAGGAGCATATTGGCAAAGCCGCCAATGCTCATTGTTTTTAATGGATACACACCGCTTACACAAGTATAGCCAACATCCTCAAACCATCTTGTATGTTCAAGGTTTATCTGTCCTCTTTTGATTTGTCCAAGCCCTGCAGGGTTATAGTATACAGCTGATACATCATCTGCCACAGCACAAAAAGCCTTGCCCATAGCAGATGCCCTTACACCCATACCCATCTTCAAAAATGGCATGGCTGTAATACATGCCCCATCACCCCAACAGATAGAGGGCATTCCGATTAATAATATGATTAGTGATAATAATAATCTTTTCATATTCCTCTTACCAGATTACTGCAACCTTCCCTGTCTTCTTGTTCTCATTAGCATCTCTGATTACATAAATATATGTTCCGCTTGCAACCGGCTCATCATCATCATTTCTTCCATCCCATGTTGTTGAACCACCAACAATCCCTTGTTTTTCCCATGCAAGCTCACCAGCAAGGTTGTAGATGCTGATGTTGATATTATCCGTTAGCCCCTGGAAATTTACCTTCTCACCCTTACTGGGATTGCAGGGGTTGGGGAAGACCGATAGCTGGCTAAAGTCTGCTGGATATGTCTCTCCAATCAAGGCAAATACAGAGAATGCGTTTACCTGAGCACTGACACAGTTTTTGACAAAATCTTGAATCTGCTTACCCTCAACCATTTCCCACTTGCCATAAACAAGCCGATATATCCGCAATGTATCTTCCCTTACCCTGTCTCTGTCAATTCCAGAGTCTGTATAGGGAATGGTTATTGTTACCTTTGAACTTTCTGGCAGGGTTATAATACCGGATTCATCTTTAAGGTTAAACTCTCGCATGGTATCTGGTATAATCTTTTGACTTGTCAGAAGTCTATTAGCTGCTACCCCAATCTCCTTGTGCATTTCAGTAGTAGGTGTCCCAATGATTACATAATAATCAATAGGCAGGGTATTCTCTGGAACAACAACCTTTGTCTCCAATCCATTGCCTGTAGTAAAAGTCCCTACTGCTTGTTGTTCCTTTCGCATTAAAAGATTAAGGCTTATACTGCCACAAATATTGTCATTAGACACAGTTATTACTACAGGTCCTACCATGGATATTTTTACGGTAATAGCAGCCATCCCATTGATAATGGTTGCCTTATCAGAAGTAATCATCCTTGCTGGCTCTAACTGGAATGTAGTTATGGCAGCTGCCAGATTGCCATTTTTATCGCGTGCAGCTATAGTAATTGTTCCGGGCTCATCCTTAAACCATTTCGCGGATACAGATTCAATGGCAAGCTTTGAAGCTGTGCCAGGGGTAACAACAACCGTAGTTGTGCCAGATAGTCCTGCATACTTGCCAGTAATCGTCCATGTTCCAGCCTTGCCAGCGGTGTAGATACCGCCTGAAATCGTACCACATGGGTCATTACTGTTGAATATTGTGTCCGCTGTTACTGTCCATGTATTGCCAGCCATATCATGGGCTGTAGCCCTGCAGCTAACCATAGCACCAGATGTAACTGCCCCTAATGCCGGCTCAATCGTCAACCCAGTAGCCGTGCCATGCAGGACAACAACCGTTGCTGTGCCACTAATAATCTTATCAGTAATATGAAGTTGCACAATTTCTGCCTTAGTCAGAGTGGTTTGGATTAGAGTTGTAGATATGCCTTGCTCAAAATTTACAGGGTTGGTGTAGGATGGAGCTATATTTGCTGGACTTTTCCCTGGACCACTATAGGTTAATAGCTTATTGCCCATGTAGCTTGTGGCTGTATTGCCAAAGATATCGCAAGCAGTAATAGTGCCAAGTAAAAAGGTATTGCCAGCAGTAACTATACCTGGAGCAGAAAACAGTAAAGTAGTTGGGGATGATGCATTGACAGTAATGGGTGTTGATGTCCCAGAGATTAGACCAGAACGAACAGTAATGCAGGGCTTCTCACCAGCATTTACCAGTGTAAATGTGCCCAAAAAGGCATTGCCAGCAGTAAATATGATATTCCCATCAGATGGTTTTACTGGCATAATTTTATTTGTTGAACTTGCAGCGTTCCATGAACATGAAATACCAATCGTACCAGTTGGGGTGCCGGCTGGGTTGCCATCATAATCTGTAACGATTAGTGTTACACCAAAACCTGTGCCAGCTGTCTCAATATTATTATGTTGAGTTACTACCTTGAAATATAGTGGAGAAATCTTGCGATTAAGATTAACATTTATATTTGGAATAATGTCCCCTGCTCTGATATTAATAGGTGTAAAGCTGCCAACAAACACAGGTGTAGTATCGTTTAGGTAAACGCAAGACAAACTGCCATATATTCCTGCCATATTCCCCAAACCAAAGCTGTTATTACCATCTGCATTAAAAAAGCAAGTGAGATAGTATGTGCCAGGATTCTGTAGACTTATTTCATACTTAAAGATACCTGAATTATTAACAGGAATAATGTTAGAAGCAATAGGATTTCCCTTGCCGTCTGGCTTATCTATGATAAAACAATAGAGATTGCCTGTATTTGTCCCTGAATAGAAGATATTGCCGGTAATAGTCCCCGGATAGCAAGACTCATATGCACCCATGTCCACGGTTGTCTGTAATATACGAGGATTGCCATCCCTGTCTGTTTCTGGTAAATCTCTAATCGTGTTTGTCCCTTTGTTTATGCAAGGAGAGTTTGCTTGCAGGTGATAGTTGCCTCCTCCGATAAATCGAGGATTAACAGAGATGTCATGGAGTCCGGCAAAACAGTCGCTGTAATTATTGCTGCTGCCATATCCATTTCCCCAGATACAGTTGTAGTCAATAGAACCGCTACTGCTATAAATGCCATAATTACTTGCACTTGTTGTCCCATTTTCGGTAATGATGTTGTTGTAGATATTAGGAGAGGAGGAGGAGGAGCAGTAGATACCATCCCAGCTATTCTCTGATATTGTATTGTTAATGATGCTGGGGGAGGCGGAAGAACAGCAGATGCCACTATTGTTATTCCCTGATATTGTATTGTTAGTGATGATAGGAGAGGAGGAGTAGCAGTAGATGCCATCCCTGCTATTTCCTGATATTATATTGTTAGTAATGGGGAGGAAGAAGATGAGTCGCAATAGATACCACTACCACCAACAAAGAAACTCCCTGTTGCACCAGTTATCTTAAATCCAGAGATTATTGCCTTACCAGCAGTTTCATCAAAGGTTACTGTGTTTGTAGAGTCAAGTCCTGATGCAGTAATCGTTGTCTGATCAGCCCCTGCCCCTATCAAGGCAATCTCCTTATTAATATGCACACTTTCATTATAAATTCCAGTTGCCACTGATACCGTGCCACCTGCTGATAGGCAGCAGTCACTTACCGCCTGTTGAATGCTGCGATATGGATACTTTGTCGAGCCGTTCTCATATTGTTTAACATCATCATCTACATAAAACAGATTGGTTTTGTCCACCATAAAATCATTGGAACCGGTCTCACCGGCTTTAACTATAACTGTGGCGACTGCTGACTCATAACCACCCCTGCTCATACACAAAGCATATGTTCCTTCTGGTAAATCCATAATAGTGTATGAGCCAGATCCATTACTTGTAGCCGTAGCTGTAGCTATAGGAATGTTATCCTTCATCACCTCAATCAATGCACCACTGGTAGGGATGCCCATGGTATCCCTGACTACACCTGTAATAATACCCGGCTTTTTACCCGGCATGATGAAATTTATGGCAGTATTCGGTGCGGGTACTTCTTCCTTATAGGATAGGTTATAATATCCATGTTTCTCAGCAGACACGCTATAGTTACAACCTTCAAGCACTTTTAGTTCATAGCTGCCATCAGAATTAGTGTAAGATGAAGCGTAATCACTTACGGTGCCTGTGGATGGCCAATAACTTCCCCATACACAAGCACCCACAAGTGGAGTAATGCCATCTGGCTCATAAACCTTACCTGAAATAGTCGAATTATGATAAAGAAGCTGAAAGTTTACATCTGTATCCCCTGCATTAGCTGTTTTGCGAGATACAGGGGAGTCAATCCCTTGAGCATAAACAGAGTAATTAATACTACCCTCTGGCACATACAAACAATAGTGTCCAAAGCGATTGGTATCAACATCCATTACCTCTGCACCTAAAACTCCATTGCCATTTGCATCAGTAACCGCCCCACTAATAGTTGCCTTGCATAGAGGCAGAGTAAAGTCTACATTCTTTGAGCCGGCTGCAATTTGACTCTTATTCTGGTCAGTATATCCAAATGCGTCAACCTGTATATAATACTCTTCCCCTTGTTTCACATAAATGACATAATAGCCATCCATATCTGTATATGCCCATACAGTAGGGCTGATAGATCTATCAGCTACATTTGCACCCGGCACTCCCTTTCCTGTATCATCCATTACCCTGCCTGTGATAGAAGACAATCCAATAGTAGTTACTATCTCAAAGTCTACATTTGAGATTGGGTTATTGGCTGTAAGCATTATCTCTTTATTTTTATTTGAATCCGATGGAATGCCTGCTATCTCTACATAAACATCATACTTGCCTGGTGGCAAATAAAGCTTATACTCACCATTACTATCAATAGGAGTTAGAGCCCATTCGTTTGATTCAATGCCTTCTGCATTAATTACGCCATTTACCTTTTGGCCAATAATCCTCAAGACCCTGCCAGAGATGAACTGAGGCAAAACCCTTTGCGAGAAACCCAGTGTGCAGAAAGCAGCAGAATTAGTGGTCTCATCTACTGCATGAATGGTAAGTGTGCCTGTATATCCCTCAGGGACAAGCCTTGTTATCTGAATCGTAGACGAAGCGGCATCCTCGTCCACATGAGAGTTATCATCGATAAAGAATGAGCTTACTATCTCATCAGCAGAATCCAATACCCCTATCATCCCCATATCGTAATAGCTGTAAAAATGCACTCTGCCGCCAGGGATAGCTGAGTTGCATGTCAGGGTATAGCTTGCACCTCTTTCGCAGGACAGGGTGAAAACAGATGCATCGTTTACCTTAAGCCATTGGGAATAGTCGGCTAACCCTTTGTTGATTTGCACCTGATAATGAGAGGCAGGACTCCAATTACCGGCATTATCCCTTGCCCTGAGATGAAAATACCATGTTCCATTAGATAGAGAGTAATTGCTAATGGAAATAGATTCCCAGTTAAAATTTACTACCTCATCAGGTATGGTCGCAGGGGAATTATCCATGACATAACTATAACCAGCAATACCTGATGTGTCTGGTGAATCAGTCCATCGGAAGGTTACATTGTTGGCCATAGATGGTTTGTTGCTATCAGGATGAGTGGGGGAGGAGATGGTAGGAGCAGCAGGGGGTTGGGTGTCAATCTGAATGCATCGTGAAACATAATTTCCTGCTGCTGGATTTCCAGCATTATCGTATACAGAAATCTTAAACATATACACCCCATCTTCTGGAACAGTTACAGATACTGTGGGTGCTCCTGATGGGTTTGCAACCGTGCCCCATATTGCGGGATACGTATCTTTATATCGTGGGTTAGGGATA
>JASEHA010000077.1 GCA_030018795.1 bacterium | reverse complement strand
TAAAATCTGTACCATTTTTACCTATGTGGTAATTTCCAACCGCACAGGTCGAAACTATTCACTTTTCGTTTTTCACTTTTCACTTTTCACTTATCTCCCTCCTTCCTCAACTGCGGAAAAAGGATAACATCCCGAATAGAAGCAGAATTGGTCAGGATCATGATCAATCTATCGATACCTATCCCCAGCCCGCCGCAGGGTGGCATTCCATATTCAAGTGCCCGGACAAAGTCCTCGTCCACACCTTCTGCATTCTGATCAACAAACCTTTTTCTCTGGTCAATTGGGTCATTCAGCTCTGAGTAGGCATTCCCTATCTCCTGGGAGGAGATGTAGAACTCAAACCGCTCAGTAATCTCCTGATTGTCAGGCATAGACTTGGCAAGGGGTGAAAGTATGGTTGGAAAATCTATTACAAATGTTGGCTGCACAAGCTCCTTTTCTATCTTGTGATCAAGCACATCATCAAGAAGCTCTTTGACTGAAAGCCCTTGCTGTATGGCAATGGCCTCTACATCCTGCATCCCCTTAATCCTTGTTCTTAAGACATTTTCAATTGCCTCACAAACCGTTACCCTTTTCCATGGAGGGGTAAAGTCAAGCATTTGCCCCTGATACTCTATCTGCAGGCTTCCCTTTATATTCTGGCAGAGATGCACAACCAATTCCTCGGTCAGCCTCATCATATCATTATAGTCAGCATAAGCTTGATATATCTCAAGCATGGTAAACTCAGGATTATGCCGTGTAGAGATACCCTCATTTCTAAAATTACGATTTAGTTCATACACCCTTTCCAATCCACCGACAATCAACCGCTTGAGATACAACTCTGGTGCAATCCGCATATAAAGATCCATGCCCAGACTATTATGATGGGTAACAAATGGTTTGGCTGTTGCTCCGCCAACCATGGACTGCATCATTGGGGTTTCAACCTCAAGGAAATCTCTTTTGTCTAAAAATTCCCGTATCATACGAATAACACGGGATCTGGTGATAAACGTTTCCTTGACCTCATCATTGACTATCAGGTCAACATACCTCTGCCGATACCTTGTTTCTATATCCTTAAGCCCATACCATTCCTTTGGCATAGGACGAAGCGACTTGGAAAGAAATGTAAAATTTTCAACCAGAATAGTAATTTCACCGGTCTTTGTCTTAAATGTTTTTCCACAAACCCCGATAAAATCACCCAGTTCCAATCCACAAAACACGGCAAAATTATCCTCTCCAACAACATCTCGCCGGACATAAACCTGAACCTTCCCAGCCCTATCCTTAAGGTTGGCAAAGGCAGATTTACCATGTTCCCTTAAGGAGACAACCCTGCCAGCAACACTCACCTCTATCTCATTCCCTTCGACAAACCCCTCAATCACCCCAATAGATGAGTGAGTTACCTCGTATCGTGAGCCAAAGGGGGCTATGCCCATGGATTGCAAGTGTATCAATTTTTCGTATCTTACTGGATCGATTGTCTGCATTTTATTATCCTTTTGTGTGCTTGTATCAGCAGAAATCGGTAAGCAGTGCCCACCCTACCATACCAGAGGGCAAGCGTCTTACTTAAACACATCCTTAACCTTGCCCATAAATCCTTTGTCCTTACCGCTCAGATCATCAAAATCCCGCAGCAGCCTTTTTTGCTCTGCACTCAAGCTTGTAGGAACAGCCACCATTGTTCGCACATACTGGTCACCAAATCCATAACCATGAAGGGATGTTATGCCCTTGCCCTTTATTCTAAAAACAACATGGCTCTGAGTACCTGCCGGTATCTTTAACCTTATCTTCTCTCCACTCAAGGAAGGAACATCAATCTCTCCCCCAAGGGCAGCCATAACAAAGCTGATGGACACATCACAAAAGATATTATTCCCTTCCCTCTTAAAGGTTTCATCCTCACGAACAATAAGAACAACATAAAGGTCGCCAGGGCTTCCCTGATATGAACCAGGCTCTCCCTCTCCATTTATCCGTATCCTTGAACCAGTATCCACGCCCGCTGGTATCTTTACCGTAATACTCTGAGCCTTCATGACCCTGCCTGTTCCCCGGCAAGAAACACATGGTGTATCGATAACAGAGCCTTCACCGCGACACCTATCGCATGTTCTGGCAACAGAAAAGAACCCTTGCGTCATCCTTACCTGACCGCTTCCGCCACAAGAACTGCAGGTATGCTTTGATGTTCCTGGTTTGGCACCACTGCCATTGCAGGTTGAACACCCTTCATTGCGTGAAAATCTGATCACCTTTTCACAGCCAAAGGCTGCCTCTTTCAGATTAATCTCCAGATTATATTGAAGGTCTGTCCCTTTTTTCCTTCTTGATCCTTCACGGCGTCTGTTAGATGTACCAAACACCCCTTCAAATAAATCACCAAATATATCACCAAAATCAACCCCAGAAAAGTCAAACCCCTGCTCAGAGCCGCCATAACCGCCAGTATGACCAAACTGGTCATATCGTGCCCTTTTCTCTGGATCAGAGAGCACTGCATATGCCTCGCTTATCTCCTTAAATTTCTCTTCCGCAGTTTTCTTATCAGTTGGGTTAGCATCTGGGTGATATTGTTTTGCCAGCTTTCGATAAGATGCCTTAATATCCTCTGCCCCAGCGTTTCTGCTTACACTTAAGACCTCGTAATAATCACGTTTTTGAGTCAAATTATTTCACCCCTACTATATGTAACTCAAGCTTCCAGCTTGAATAAGTAAGACCACAAACAAGGATGCTTGTGTTACTAATTTAGCAGAAAACAAGCAGGCCTGTTCCCTACGCATTTGATGGCTGAACATTCCCTTTTGAAACGATTACCTGTGCATGTTTAATAACCTTATCAAACAGCATATAGCCGCCATGAACCTCCTCAATAATCACATCCTCTGGATATTGTTCTGACGCAACATGCATCAAGGCTTCATGAAGCACTGGATTAAATGGAAGACCTATGGTTTGCATTTTTGTCAAGCCCTGTTTTTTAAGAACATCATTAAGTTGAGAATTAATCAGCAAGACTCCCTCGAAAAAGGATTCAGCTGACGAAAGAGATGAAAGAGATGTAAGACTGGTCTTATCCATGGCACGATCAAGGTTTTCCAACACAGGAATTAACTCCCTAATCAGCCTCTCATTAAATAATTGTCTGTTTTCCATGAGGATTCTTTCATGGCGTTTCTTGTAATTTTCAAACTCAGCCTTTAATCGTTTCAGATGTTCCATACATTCATCAAGAGAATATACCTTTTCCTCAAGCAGTTCTAATGATTTTACTGGAATGGTTATTTCGTCCATATGCTCTTTCTTTTTCTTCAAGCCTTATTCACCCCCAAATAACAAAGATAGAGACGCAACAGCTTGCGTCTCTACTTAATAAGCCCTATCCGCCATGGCGGCCAATAGATAAAGAGAGCCTTTCCCTTGATCATATCGATATCAAGTTGTCCCCAAAATCGACTATCCAGGCTGCTATCCCGATTATCACCCATAACAAAGACCTTATTGGAAAGAACAACCTTACCCCTTTCCCAATTATCCCTTGGTGAAAACTGAGCAGCAGGTGGATAGAAATCATTATGAATCTTATATGGCTCAATCAAATGGGTGCCATTAATATAAATCTCTTTATTAACAACCTGAAAATTTTCTTCTGGCAGTCCAATTACCCTTTTAATAAAGTCTCGTTTGGGATCCTCTGGATAACGAAAGACAATAATCTCCCCTCTTTTGGGAGAGTTCCACTTAACTATAGTTTTATTGATAAAGGGAATCTTAATTCCATAACTAAATTTACATACAAAAAGATGATCCCCTATTTGCAAGGTTGGCACCATTGACTCAGAAGGGATCTTGAATGCCTGCACAACAAATGTTCTGATTAATAAAGCCAATATCAAAGCTGGAATAATAACATCAACAATAAATTCTTTATACTTCACCTTGCCTATCAAAGCACGCACACCTCTTCCTTACAGATAAAAAGAGGTTGGCAGGAATTAATCCCTACCAACCCCTTACTTCATACCATCAAAAAACTTAACAACTCAAGATCATGGCTCCTCATGTCCATAATTAGAATACCTCATAGTACTATCTAAAGATACTAACACAGTAGTATCGAGCCATGTACTATTGATTCTAATATCTCCACTATTTGATGAATACATCCATCCACCAACCTTACCTGTGTCTGTCACAGTGGCAATCTCTTGATCTTCCAAAGTATAAACCATTGTTACTGCGTTGACACGGCTATTCTCCGCATTTCTCTTCAAAGTAGCATATGGAATTCTCGCTAAATACTTTGGAATAAAAGCTGGCAATGTCTCCTCCGCAACTAAATAAGTTTGCGTATCAAGGCTTCGTGGCCAATACCCCTTTGTATCACCATAGTAAATAGCAATAGCTGACCGCAAGGCACCTAAATTACCCCTTGCACCTGCTTCCCGTGCCTTATCAATTAAGGCTGCAAACCTCGGAATAGCAATAGCAGCAAGAATACCTATAATTGCTACCACAATCATCAATTCAATCAATGTAAAACCTTTTTCTCTTTTCAACATTATTGTCACCTCCTTTACTCTAACATTTGATAAATCCACTCTTATATATCAACAACACGGCTGTGTTGAATCCTAAAGTTAAATACAAATAAATGATACCATATGTTCATCATTTTGTCAAGCATTTTTTTGTTTTCAATAAAACTTTTATGAAAAGAGCTTTAATTTTCACTTTTTCTCCTTGACATATTTCATTTTTCAGGTATACTATACTCAACTGATTCATAGACACGCAATGCTTGTAAATTTGATTTATTTTTTCATGGCCGTGCTAAATGGGGAGCTAGCGGTGCCTTGTTACCTGAAATCCGCTAAAGCAGGGTTGAATTCCTATCGTGAGGCTTATTCTGGTGAGAATGAATTAGAGGAAAGGATGATGATAGATGGGTTCTGTGCTGTTTTTAATTGCCCAACCCCGTCAGATCCGGAAGGAAGCAGCGGTAAGCAGTTAAGGGTATGTCGCAGAGGTGCCTGTCTGGAGTCTGGACTTAGAATTATCACTCGTTAGGGTCTGTCAAAGATAGGTGCACGGCCATTTTGGAGAATTCCATAGATGTCTTATACTGTATTTGCCAGAAAATATAGACCCCAAACCTTTGAGGAGGTGATTGGACAGCCGCATATCAGTCAAACCCTTATTAATGCTATTAATACAGGGAGGATATCTCATTCATACCTGTTTTGTGGCTCTCGTGGAACTGGCAAAACAACTACTGCCCGAATCATGGCTAAGTGCTTGAACTGTGAAACTGGTATTACCTCAACACCATGCGGGAATTGTCCTATCTGCATGGAGGTTGCTCGGGGAATGTCCATGGATATCATTGAGATAGATGGGGCATCAAATCGAGGGATTGATGAGATTCGTGATCTTCGTGAAAGGGTTATGCTTTCTCCGGCCAGAGGCAGGTATAAGGTATATATCATCGATGAGGTGCATATGCTTACCCCTGAAGCCTTCAATGCCTTACTAAAAACCCTTGAAGAACCGCCACCGCATGTAGTATTTATCTTTGCTACCACTGAGCCACATAGACTCCCGGCCACAATACTTTCAAGATGCCAGAGATTTGATTTTAGAAGGATCAGCACGCAAGATATCCTTAAACAGCTTCAATATATCTGTGATAAGGAAGGAATAAAAGCTAACAACAATGGACTCTTGCTCATTGCCCGAGCTGCTCAGGGCGGGATGAGGGATGCAGAGGGTATTCTGGATCAGGTTATGTCTTATACTGGAGAAAAAGAGATTACCATGGATGATGTGATTATTGTCATGGGTATGGTCCCAGAGGATGTCCTTATCTCTATTATCAATGCTATTATCAATCAAAATGATAATTCTGTTGTCGAGATGGTCAATGCTCTGATAAATAAGGGTGTGGATATGTCTCAACTTACTAGAGACGTAATCCTGCACCTGAGAAATCTGCTCATGGTTAAGATAGGGTGTGGTGAAGGTGTTCTGGATATAACAACTGAAAGCAAGGATATATTAACAGAACAATCCAGGCAGCTTTCAGCTGAGTCTATATTAAAGGCAATAGATTGTTTGAGAGAAGCAAATGAACAGATGAAATATGCCTATGCACAGGCAGGCACGATACTGGAAACAGCTATGGTGAGATTGTGCAGGATAAAGGCAGAGATACCTTTACTTGAGATAATAGAAAAGTTGTCTCATCTGGAACAAAGGATAGCCATAAGCCGTCCTGAGCTTTATGAGGTAGAAGAATGTAGTGAGCACCTTCAGGTGCGTTCTATGCTGCATCATGAGAAAGAGGAGAAAGAGGAGGAAGAGGGGATAAGGACAGAAATGCACAACGATTATCAACCTCTATCTCCCATATCTACAGAGCTGTCACTGGAAAGAATTATTCAGCTATGGCCTGCTATTTGTGATATAATTCGTGTTAATCGGCCCCCTGTAGCCTCTCATTTGAGTTGTGGAAAAATTGTCAGCCTTGATGATAATATCCTGACCATTGAGTTTGATTCTTCCTTTCATAAGTCAGGGATAGATAAACCAGATTATAGGGAATTAATAGAGACTAAGATACGTGAGAAAGCAGGAAAAGCATTGAAAATAAAGACCGTACTTGCTCAAGAGCAGAAAGCATTGACAAGCATAGCTGCAGATCATCAGACAAAAAAAATGCCATCCATCCATCCAGTAAACGATCCAAGGATAGAAAGGGTGATGGATATGTTTGAAGGGGAGAGAGTGTCGTAGGGGCAGGGTTTTCCCACCCATATAATTTATCACCATACCTGCGAGAAACATGAAAGCTAATGACAGCTATGCAGCAGATCGCTGAAAGCTTATAAAGAAGGAGGAGATGTTATGCAGAATAATAAGATGTTTCAAAACATGATGAAACAAATCGAGAATGTAGGGACAAAGGTTTCCAAGCTTCAAGAAGGGCTGGCAGAAAAAACCGTATCTGCTACCTCTGGCGGCGGCATGGTTACGGTTACAGCTAATGGTCAGAAAGAGATAGTTTCTATAAAGATTGAAAAAGATGTTGTTAACCCGGATGATATTGAGCTTCTTGAGGATCTGGTATGTGCTGCTGTTAATGAGGCACTTTCCAGATGCCAGGAGATGATTTCTAATGAGATGAGTAAGCTTACAGGTGGATTAAAGATACCTGGATTGATGTAGAGATGCGATTAATCGCGTTTCCATAGGCTTGAGGAGCATTGTTTATAATGTATCTTACACCATCCATGGCTAAACTTGTCCATGAATTTAATAAGCTTCCGGGTATAGGACCAAAAACTGCTCAGAGGCTGGCATTTCATATCCTTAAAATATCAGCGACAGAGGCAAGGGTACTTGCCTCAGCTATTATTGAGGTAAAGGATAGGATAACAAACTGTCCTATATGCTACAACATTACCGAGGATTCTCCTTGCTCTATCTGCAAGGATACGACACGGGATCATGGACTGATTTGTGTTGTTGAACAGCCGTCTGATATCATTGCTATGGAGAAAACACGGGTTTATAAAGGAGATTATCATGTATTGCAGGGAGCCATTTCTCCCTTAGACGGCATTAGGCCGGATAACTTGAGAATAAATGAGCTTTTGATGAGAATTCAACAAGAAAAAGTAAAAGAAATTATCATTGCTACAGACTCAGATGTAGAGGGAGAGGCAACGGCTCTGTATCTCGAAAGATTATTAAGAACAATGGTAGCAAGGGTTAGCAGAATCGCCCATGGTATTCCTATAGGCAGTAATATTGAATACACGGATGAGGTAACCCTGTCAAAGGCACTCGAGAGCAGAAGAATACTGTAATCGGTAATTACGCACCTTCAGATGCAGCCTATGCTGCTGTTTATGACATTAATCTTAAAAGCAGGGTAGGTAACCTGCGGCAGGAAGCAAATAAGGAAGAAAACAAACATGATCCATGATACATTTACCATGCTCTTTCAAAGCAAAATATTTTTCCCTGTATTCTTTGCCTGGTTGACTGCCCAGCTATTAAAGGTTATAATCTATGCGATAACAAATAAAAGGTTCAACTTTAAGCTTCTACTTGGCTCTGGCGGAATGCCAAGTTCTCATTCAGCTACGGTTATGGCATTAACAACCGCTGTAGGCAGAACTCAAGGGATCGAAAATCCATTGTGGGTCGTTACCCTTGTCTTTGCTTTAATCACCATGACTGATGCGGTTGGGGTAAGACGGGCTGCCGGACAACAGGCAAAGGTGTTAAACAAGATGCTTGACGAGTTCTGTGCTGAAGGGAAGATAGGTGAGACCAGATTGAGGGAGCTGCTTGGACATACCCCGATAGAGGTAATTGTTGGAGCATTGCTTGGAATCATAATCGCTGTTATTGGGACATATACTCAATAAGGGCATAATTTGTGATTGGACAACAAGTGGAGTAAGAATTAGG
>JASEHA010000076.1 GCA_030018795.1 bacterium | reverse complement strand
GAACAGTTATAAGATTTACCAGCCTGATCGGTTACCTTTTAGCCCCAGAGGGGTGAAATATTTATAGCCAGAGATACCAACCCTTACCTTTTAAGCCCCGTAGGGGCGGTATATCTATAGAAAAAGTCGAATACTACTAATAACTCCGCCATTTATATAATCACAAATTGTGACTTTGCGGTTAATCTGGTTAACCCGCAATTTGAAGACTTGCTATGGATTCAACATGATAGGTCTGGGGGAACATGTCTACTGGCTGAACCATGTTAAGGGAATAACCACCCTGGCAGAGAAGTTTGAGATCCCTGGCAAGGGTTGCTGGATTACAAGAGATATAAATAATCTTAGCTGGTTTTGTTTGCAGCAGCCACTGGATTACCTGTTTTTCAACGATTCCATCCCGGGGAGGGTTTAAGATGACCGCATCAAATCTACTCCCATTGCTTAAATCGTCCAATCGAGTGATTGCCTGCTTCAGGCTATCCTGCAAAAAATGAACATTTTTTATCTGGTTGAACAAGGCATTTGTCCTGGCATCATTAATGGATGATGTTGAAATATCAACACCAACTATTTCCCTTGCTTTTTGGGCAACAAGAAGGGTTAATGCCCCTACCCCACAATGCCCATCCAATACATAGTCAGCCTCTTGAGGGTTTAACAGTTGGATAGCCTCATAGAATAACTTTTGAGACTGTATCAGATTTATCTGAAAAAACGAGACTGCCTGTGCCTGAACAGTAATATCTTCAAATGAATAGGTAAATGCTGCTGTGCCAGACGAGTAGACAGTCCGCACAGATGATTCATCATTATCCACAACAAGATAGTGTAGTCCTTTAATCACAGGAATGTCTTGAATCTCATCCATTATTTTCGTCAGATCAAGATGAAAATTAGGTGAAGTAATAAAGAACACCATTATCCCTTCATCTAATGCCCTTATCTCTATTGCACAATAAGCGTGAAACGGCTTTAATCTTTCCTTTATTATCTTCCTTAAAGCAGCATACCCCTGATTCATTTGTTCTGAGATAAGGTGGCAATAATCTATATCAACAACAACCCTTGTTCCTATTCGATAAAACCCTATAGCAAATCCATGGTTAGCAGCTTTAACGACAAACCTTGCCTTGTTTCGGTATTGCCATGGAAATTCCATGCCTATAATCGGCAGTATCTTAAGGTTGTCAAAACCACCAATCCTTACTAACTGGTCATGGACAATCTTTTCCTTAAATCTTAATTGCTGGGGATAATCTATGTATTGCCACTGACAGCCACCGCATATATCAAAATATTTACATAAAGGGGCTGCCCTTTGCTCTGAGGCTTGAATTATCCTGACAATATTTCCCCTCAAGTAATCCTTTTTTTGCCTGATAATTTGAGCATCCACCAATTCCCCTTCAATCCCGCCATTAACAAAAACCACCTTCCCATCATACCTTCCAATTGCCTCCCCGCCATAAACCATCCTATCAAGCTTTAATGGGATATTCATTTTTATACATTTCCTGTAACCGTTCAGCCAGTTGTAAACTTTTCGTTGTAAATAAATATAAACTGTAGCAATGCCCAACATTTAAGGAGTAAGCTTCATCCATGTTGCTTTTGTACATCCCACACCACACGAGGTATCTTTGATACCAATGACCAGTAAATCTCAAACTGCTCAATAACCCTAACAAATTCCTCAAAATTTATTGGCTTAGTAATATAGGATACAGCACCACTCCTATAACTTCTGACAATATCTTCATCTCGGTCAGATATGGTCAGCATAATAACCGGGATCATGCGATATTTTGGGCTGCTTTTAAGCTTTTCTAATACCTGAAACCCATTCATATTAGGCATATTGATGTCTAAAAGGATTAGACCAGGGGTAGGAACAGAACTATTCTGATATTCACCTTCATGATAGATAAAATCTAAAGCCTCCTGCCCGCTTCGAACAATATAAAGATTGTTAAGTATCCTCCCCTTCTTAAATGCCCGTTGTGCAATAACAACATCATCATCACCATCATCAACCAGAAGAATATCTATTACCTGATCATCATTACCCATGATTCATGTCCTCCTTTCATAAGAAATTTAAGTTTACACTCGATGTTCAAGTTTTTTGCCACCATTGGCATTTTAACAGTGAAACAGTAGTGGCGGGGTTTTTTTCGCCTTTTCGCCTTTTCGCCTTTTCGCCCTGATTGGTCGAACCATAGGTCTTATGGTATCTCCTACCTGTCAAGCGGTAGAGACAAGGCATTGCCTTGTCTCTACGTTTAGTATCACAAGCATCCTGCTTGTGGTTTTGCGGTTCAATGAGAAAAAACTTGAACATCGAGTAATAATTCATTGCTTTTGACGCATAATTAGTCTATAGAGACAAGGGGCAGCATCCATGGTCACCTGCCAGAGGTGCTAACAAATATCTGTACCCACTCAACCCCTTAAACCCTTCTGTTCATACCCCCTTGGTGTAATCATCCATTCATCCCATACAAATGTCTGTGAATTGCCTATGATAATCGTTGTCTGCATATCAATATCATTATCAAGCATATTTTCAAGGTCTGTGATTATTATCCTTTCATCTGCTCTCATGGCAGCCCTTATTATCCCCACAGGCGTCTTGAGGGGTCTGTGTTTTAAGATAATATCCCTTGCCCTATCAATATGTTTTGCCCTCCCCTTGCTTTTGGGATTGTAAAGGACAATCACAAAATCAGCCATTGATGATGCTTCAAGCCTTTTTTCTATTAATTCCCATGATGTCAATCTATCTGAGAGGCTTAATACTGCAAAATCGTGCATAAGAGGTGCACCAAGCCTTGAGGCACAGGCATTCAGGGCAGATATGCCAGGAATAATCTCAACTGATGGCAATGCAGAATGTGGAATGCGGTTTGCGGTTTGATCCATGCTCTGCACTTTAAGCATCTCCAGCACCAGCCCTGCCATGGCATAGATACCAGGGTCACCACCGCTTATGAGAGCAACTGTTTTACCTTTTGATGCCAGATCTATTGCCTTTTTGCACCTTTCCTTCTCCTGGGTCATCCCTGTCGAGAATACCTCCTTATCCTTTATCAATTCCTCTATCAAGGCAATGTAAACACCATATCCGACTATGACATCTGCCTTTCTTATGGAATCCTGGGCATAAGGGGTAATGTGTTCAATACCTCCGGGACCAGTGCCGACGATGAAAATTCTGCCTCGTGTCTCTGCCTTCTGTTTCCTGTCTTCTATCTCCTGGATTCTGACTTCTGACTTCTGGATTCTGTATTTTGACCTCTGCTCTGCCACAGCAATGGTCACATTCCCAATCCGCTGTTTTGGAATAAGCAGGCTATCTGCCCCTGATAAAAGAATAGCTGCTGGCTCAGCAACCGCATTTGCCCCTGTTGCCTTATAGACAGCCTCTGATTTCAGTATCCCATTTACCCTATTCAGCTCATCAGGGGTAAAGGTATTAATCTTAATATCATACTTTTGGGCAAAGGCAATCAAACCATCTTCATTGGCTTTTTTGTCAATGGTTGCAATGGCCCAAACAGATGAAAATGTGAGATTGTTTTTCATCAGTGTCTTGCCAACAGCATCCTCTATCTCATCCGCTGAGGTTCCGCGATTACATCCGATACCGATAATGAGGTTTGGACAGAAAAGGGTTGATGGTTTAATAACCTCACCTTCCCTTAGACCCTTAGACCCTCGACCCCTTGACCCCTTTCCTATCTCCGAAGCTGTTGTAATCACTGCCTGAGCACCCAGAAAGCCTGAAATCTCCCTTGCGATATCATTTGCACCGCCCTCATGCCCGCTTAAGAGGCTAATGACAAAATTCCCATCCTGACTTAAGACCAGAACAGCCGGGTCTGTTTTTTTGCTCTTTATCAAAGGGGCAATTGTTCTAATAACAATGCCAGAGGCCATGATAAAGATAAGGGTTTTGCATTCATTCCAGAGTAAGGACACTGTCTCTGCCTTGAACCTTAAAACCACAGCATCAGAATAAAACCCTTTAAGCCTTTCAGCAAGGCAAAGAGCATCGTCTGATATGTAAAATATCGCTGTCTTCCTTTCCGCATTCCGCATTCTGCATTCCGCATTATTCCCTAAATCCATGCTTAAAATCTCCATGATAAAGCCTTGATTCCTTTCCCAATAAGCCCTCTGATGCCCTTAAAGCCTCGCCTACATATATCAATGCCGTCTTTTTTATACCGGCATCCTTTACCAGCCCAACAATATCACCCAACACACCCCTGACAACCCTTTGCTCAGGCCATGTTGCCTTTTCGATAATCACAACAGGTGTCCCCTCAGGGTAACCCTTTAGCAGCTCCTCCCCTACCCTTTCTATCATCCCCACGCTCAAGAAGATGACCATTGTTGCCCCATGTTTTGCCAGTTCACCCAGTTTCTCTTTTTCCGGCACAGGTGTCCTGCCTTCAATCCTGGTAAATATTACCGTCTGGTTAATCTCTGGTATAGTAAGCTCCTGACCGAGTATAGCTGCACCGGCCATACTAGAAGAAACACCTGGGATTACATCGTATTCTATACCCAACTTGCGAAGTCTTTCTATCTGCTCAGTTATAGCACTATAAAAGGATGTATCGCCTGTATGAAGCCGTACAACCATCTTGCCTTTCTCAACAGCATCCTTGATTATCTCCATTATTTCATCCAGTGTCATCCCTGCTGAATCATATATGACTGCCTTAATGCTACTCAGAAGTGCTGGATTGACAAGGCTTCCAGCATAGATAACCACATCAGCCTCATCAAGCAGCCTTCTGCCTTTGATGGTTATTAATTCAGGGTCGCCTGGACCAGCACCTATGAAATATACCTTGCCTATCATTTTTTTATCACCACCATGGAAAAATAATTGAGGTCTTTCTTCTGGACATCACGGATATTCTTAAATATCCTTTCATCATTCATGCCTGCCCTTGAGATATAAACCGCTCTATCCAGAAGCTGTTTAGAGTCAAGAATCTTCAGGATGCTATCAAAGACATTATGAACCTTCATCAGCACCACGGTATCAAACAATTCCAGTGTCTCCTCCAGAGAATTTATGTAATTTGCAGGAAGTATGGCAATCCTTTCATCTGCAAGGGCTAAAGCCATTTTTGCCCTTGAGGCAGCAGCAGTTATGGAAGATACACCGGGGATTATTTCGATATTTAGATCAGGGGCAAGCTCAAGCAACCGGTCATAAAGATAGAAGAATGTGCTGTAAATAGCAGGGTCACCGATGGTGATAAATGCCACATCCATTCCATTATTCAGCCTGCTTAAGATATTTTCAACAGTCTCATCCCAGAAATTTAGAATGCGGAATTTGGAATGCAAAATTTCAGCCTCAGCCTTCTGTCCTTTCTGTCCTTTCTGTCCTCTGAATTCTGCCTTCGTCTTTCTCATCGGGAAATATGCCTCGATAATCTCTTTATTGTCAAGGTTCAACGCCTTCCTGACAATGGATAAGGCAAGGCTGCTACCCTCTTCTTTGCCCTTTGGAACGCAGATGCAAGGGACACATTCGAGAATCCTGACTGCCTTGAGTGTCAAAAGCTCAGGATCGCCAGGACCAACACCTAAGCAATAAAGTTTTCCTATCATCCTCACTTCGTAAACGTTCAGTGCAACACTTTAGGAGCACCAATCACCAGACATCAGTCACCGGTGTTCTGGTGCTATGGTGCCTGGTGCACTGGTACTACCGTTTACCTTCCTCCTTTTATCACAAACACCGGATTCAAGGCACTCATATGCCTTTTATTGGCAATAGTCTTTGACCTTGACACAGATATCTCAGAGACCTGGACATCAAAACCATTATTTTCAAGACATTGAATCGACTCATGCAATGTTTCAATCATAACCGCATTCACAACAACTATTTTAGCCTGTGTTTTGGCAACAAAGTTTATTATCTCTGCTAATCGTCCGCCGCTGCCACCGATAAAAACCCTGTCAGGAAAAGGGAGCATCTTTAACACCTCCGGTGCTTCTCCCTTTATTATCTGGATATTAGATACACAGAATCTAATCATGTTTTCCTTTATATGATTGACTTGCTCCTCATCTTTTTCGACTTTTTCGATAGCAAACACCTTCAGGTCTGGATACATCCTGGCTGCCTCTATTGATATTGAGCCAGAGCCAGCCCCTATATCCCAGAATATGCCCTTTTGTGGAAGCCTTAATTTATGGATGGTTACTGCCCTAACCTCATCCTTTGTTATAAGCCCACGCGAATGGACAATCTCATCCTCTATCAGTCCAAAATTCGAGGTTCTGACTTCTGACTTCTGACTTCTAACCTCTAACCTCTGAATAATGACCACATTCGGATCTGCAAACAGCATCTCTGCAATCTCTGCTGGTGTTCCCTCCACAACCCTTTCATCGTGATAACCAAGCCTTTCACAAACATACATTTTTATACCGTCATTGCCAGCAACCGAAGGAAGCGAAGGAATCGAAGGAATCCCAAAGCGTTTGGCTTGCTTCGTTGCTATGCTCCTGGCAATAGCAGATGGATTATTCTCCTTATCGGTAAGGATAGCGATATTGTTATGCTGCTGAAGCAGAGGCAGAATATCATCTATTCCATATGGCAGCCTTCTCCTCTTCTCAGGGTCAGGTCCCCCATGAAGGCTTATAAAGAAGGCATCATCCCACGGCATTTTTATCCTTGAAAATGCCAATTGAATGCTTGATAAATCAGGGATTATCTCAACCATATCCTTCCCAAACTCCATCACCGCCCTTCTCCCAATTCCAAAGAACATGGGGTCACCAGAAGCAAGGAGAACAATGGTTGTTGTCTGTGTTCTGATAAAGTTGATGGTTTCATCCACATTATTAATCACCATAACCCTATCCTTAACCGCATCATACTCCTCATACCCCTTAAAAACTTCAAAGAGCCTGTTGGAGGCAAGGATGATAACGTTTGAACTTAAAACAATCTCCCCTGCCTTTTTATCAAGTGGTTTATAGCCAATGCCTATGACATAGAGTTTATTCATTTTGATCCTTATGTAATCACTTAAGTAGGTTTCATCAGGCAAGTTGATCAGGGTGAAGGAGGAGACAGCAACAATTAGTAACCGTTCAAGGTGTAATGAAGGGAAAGGGGGAAATAGAAGAAAAATGGAAAAGGAAGGAAGCTGGATATACGAAAAGTAAGAAGGAATAAATATTTCCCCCCTTTTTCCCTACTTTTCCATTTTCCCTTAATTTACACCTGAACGCTTACTAAAAATCCTGTTCATCCTGTAATACTGTCTAAAATGATATGGCACAACAACCCCATGATTTTACGGTTTTGCTAACTGCTAACAGCTAAAGACGAACCGCTAATAAATCACCTTATTCAACGGATACTCAACAATCCCTGTGGCCCCTGCCCTTTTAAGCTCTGGGATTATCTTGCGTACAATCTTCTCATCAATAATGGTATCCACATCAAACCAGCCTTCATCACTCAGATTAGAGATGGTAGGCTTTTTTAAGGCAGGTAAGATTTCAAGTATTTGTGATAGATTATCCTTTGGAATATTCATCTTCAGCCCTACCTTTTGTTCGGCATTAAGGGCTCCTTGAAGAAGGATGACAATATTTTCTATCTTCTTTCTCTTTTCAGGGTCATTCCATGCCTCTTTATTAGCAATCAATTTTGTGGTTGACTCAAGGATGGTTTCTACAATTCGCAGGTTGTTTGCCCGCAAGGAAGAGCCTGTTTCGGTTAATTCCACAATTGCATCCACCAGCCTTGGTGCCTTCACCTCAGTTGCTCCCCATGAAAATTCAACACTTGCTCCTACACCATTTCTCTCAAGATATGCCTTGGTTGCATTTACTAATTCAGTCGCAATATGTTTGCCCTGTAAGTCATGGACACTCTGAATAGATGAATCATTTGGCACTGCCAGAACCCATCGAACAGGTCTAAATCCCTGCTTGGCATATTGTAAATCTGCGACCACAACTACATCTGAATTATTTTCGCAAATCCAATCAAGCCCTGTCATCCCTGCATCAAATACCCCTTCCTCAACATATCTGGACATCTCCTGTGCCCTGATCAACATCAGCTCTATCTCCTCATCATCAATCGCAGGGAAATACGATCGTTTCCCAATAGAGATATTAAACCCTGCCTTCCGAAACAATTCAAACGTAGCCTCCTGCAAACTGCCTTTTGGTACCCCAAGTTTTAATAACATTTTTTTCTATGCCTCCATATTTTTCAATACATACCAAGCCAATTTCTATTTAGGTAAAAATTATACCATGTCAAGGTCATTTGAGTCAAGAAAAATTTTAAGGAGGATGGTAGGAATAGCACACGAATGACACGGATATAACGGATCAGCACGGATAAATTTCTGAATAAAAGAATCCGTGGCAATCCATCCAATCCGTGTCATCCGTGTGCTATTTCCTATTCACACTCACTTTTTTCCATTGACATTTCATATCCTTATATGCTATAATCT
>JASEHA010000075.1:3056-8549 GCA_030018795.1 bacterium | reverse complement strand
GAATGCATCAAGTAGTACACAATAAGAGACATGAAAGACGTTGCAATCGTTTTTCCATCGAATCCCACTTTTTTCGCCTTCTCGACTTCTCGCCTCCTTGCTTGGTCACCAGTAAAAACTTAAACATCGAGTATTAACTCCTTTTTATTCATTCGTATTCATCTGTGGTTATTGATTCATTTCTACCCAATGGCATCCCAATTGACACGCGATGCGTATTCCCTATTCTCTTAGTCGGGACAAGGGCATAATCTACCGTATATGGCCCAAGCGGAAATCCAAACCCAAGGTTCAGTCCGCCACCGTTTAGGTCTTCAAATAGCTGAGAATCAAACCCTCCCCGCAAGGCAAGGGTGTTCATAACCTTACACTCAAATCCGGCATTGATTTTCCACTTATTATTCAAAGGCTTGGTCCAATCACAACCCAGCAGAAGCGGATAGTCTGGAAAACGATAGGCAATCCCAAGCTTGTAACATGTTGGCAGCTTGTATGCTGCATCCTTAAACCTCATGTCTGACCCTACATTTTGAACAACCGTGCTAAGGGATAGTCCCTCAATGGGTGTGTGATACAACTGCCCAAAATCAATGGCAAACCCGTCTGCCTCCTCATTGTCTATCTTTTCCTGAATGCCCTTGATATTCATACCAAAGGAAATACCACGGGTAAAGTGAAAGGCATAGGCACAATTAAAGCTTGCATTGTATGCCTTGTATTCCCCTGATGAGGCAGAGGAACCTATTTCATCATACCTGGGAATACCATTTGTTCCCAGATAAACCGCACCTATCCCGATGGCTGACTGCTTAAAGCATGGATTAACATAGGTTATGGCACCATGTATCAGACCGCCAATCCATTGATTGTACATGGTAGATACACATGGGGATGAGATATGAACAAGCCCGGCTGGATTGTAATACATGGCTGATGTATCGTCAGCTATAGCTGAAAACCCATTGCCCATACCAGTTGCCCGGGCACCAACCCCAATCTTTAAGAAGGCAGCCTCGTCCTTGCCAGGGCTTTCTTCTGCATATGCTGTTGCGTTTATTAACAGTATGCAGGCTAACGCCATTAATCTCCCCCAGTTTTTCATGTTTTTCATACCATTTCCCCCTCTGGCAGCACAGGCTTCCAGCCTGATTTACGGCTTCGCAAAATTTTATCCAGAATATGGCTTTTTAGCCTCCATAGACAACCTGAGATTGCTGACAGGCTGGAAGCCTGTGCTACTATTGCAAGCTGGAAGCTTGCGTTACTTATCACAGGCTGGAAGCCTATGCTACTTCAGCCTGTGCTCTACCTGATGATACAAAACACCTTTGTTACTCGTTCCTTCTGCTCATTCTCAATCACACACACATAAATCCCGCTTGCAACCAGATCGCCATTACTATTTCTGGTATCCCATGTTGGCTCTCCACCAACCACACGCTGAGTATGCACCAGCTCGCCTGCAGCATTGTATATCCAGATATTCCCGCTTGCATTCCGAAATTTTACCTCACTTCCCCTCACTGGATTTGGTTTTACCACAATATCATCAATGCTATCTTCTACCCTGCCAACAGCATAGAATGAAAGCGATGGCACATTCACGGTAATGGTATCATCAACAGGTGAAACTGTCTGCTTCCATGTAAGCATTTCCCACCCATTTTCAGTCAATTTGAATATGCGATAGTTGTAATCCTCAGCCTCATTAAATGGATCAGGGTCAATGTAAGGGAGTGTCAGGGTAATGGGCTTTATTGGCTGGGTATTTGAGCCATAATAAGCCTCTGGCAAGGCAGTCAACTCAACAATGGATTCATCAAATATATCTGAATTCCTGCCTGGAGCATAGAGGGCAGATGGATTGGTAACCTTACGAATGACAAAGGTTATTGTCCCGACAAAGGCATTATCTGGAATACTGATCCGGCACTTATTTTTTGTTACGGTTGATATTGTCCCTGTCTTTACCACCCCAAACGAATCCACAATCTTTATACCATCAGAGGATTGGGAAAAATCACTCCACAACCCAGCATGATTTCTTGCCTTGAGCCGATAGAAATAGGTATTGCCTTTAACTCTGTCTGAAACACTATAACTCAATTGTGTCCCGCTGATACTATCGCTTACAGTCCTCCAATTTTGCATATCTATTGACTCTTGAAGGTAATACATATTCACACCTGACTCCATATCCTGCCACGGTTTCCAAAAGATGGTATATTTCCCGTCTATGTTTGCATCCTCATCTTGATTGGCGACCGTCCCTTCAATAGGTATCTGCCCAATAATCGGTGGACTGATGTCTACATTTGTATATACAGGACCAGCCCTGAAACTTCCAGTGGCTGCTTCTGTTCCCCAATAGATAATTGCTTCATTGGTTACTGTGCCCATGCCAGGCAGAAGCTGTGCCTTAAACATTAGGATTGTGCTTGAGCCAGCCGGTATATCGCCAATATTCCAGCTTAATTCTCTTGTGCTGGCATCATATTCTGCCGCCTGATCGCAATATGCACCAGGCGGAATCTTTATACATGAGAAAAACGGCAAAAGCCCGCTTTCTTTAAGCTCTATGAAATGACCATTGTTACGGCACCAAAGGGTAAACCTGTCCTTCACCGGATCATAGTCTATGGTTACCCTGGCCGGACTGATATTTATCTCTCTTAGCAGGCTTAACACATTTGGATAATTGGCAAAATTTATCTCCTTTGATGTATATGTCCCATAGTTTGTTCGAATAGTAATATTCCCATCAACCAGTCCTGAATCAAACTGATTCCAATTACCATGTAAATCTATGATTCCACCACCGCCAATAACCTCCTGCTGACTGGTCAGAGAGCCAAGGGAAAGGTATTGACTTAAAGAATCTACAACCCTTGTCTCAACCGCATTCATATCCCCGCTGTTAGCACAGGTAATGGTATATGAAATAATATCATACGGCCCTGTCCCATCCCTTGGGAATACCTCAAGGGATGAGTAATTAAATTCTGGCCGATTATCTGCAATAAGTTTAGGTGCTAACAGATACTGTGTTTCCATCTGTCGGCAGGATATTGCTGCATTGTTAATAATCTGTGTCTTGTTATCTATTGGGGACTTGACTATAGCTGTATAAGACAGTGTTCCATTTTTATTTGCTTCAATCTGTCCCAGTCTCCAGGTAATCATATGGTAATTAGGGTCATAAGTTCCAGATTGAGAAATCTTTGAGGCAACAACAGACAGATTGTTATCCACCTTATCAGCCACAACAACCTCTGTCGCTGTGGCTCCAGAATTGGTATAGATAATGTCGTAGCTAACAACCGTCCCAGAGCGGATAATATTGGGTGCTCTTACCAATTTAGTAGATTGTGTAAAATCAGGGGCAGTAACAATAAGCATGGGAGGCTCTGCATTTATAGTTCCGCTTCCAGTATCAATTGACCAGAATGAGGCAGTATTATTCGCTATAATAATTCCATTGGGTGCGGTTGAGGCTATCTTAGCCTTAAATCCAACCCTTACCTCTTTCTCATGGGCAATGTCTGTATTGATTTGCCATGTTATTTTTCTACTTTTGGCATCATAGACACCATTATTCAATGGAACAATAGCGGTCAGAAAATCAGCAATCACATCTGTTATGGTCAGCTTATGAATGGTTGTGGCCATAAGATTTTTGCAGGTAATGGCATACTCAACCGTCTCGCCAGGTGAAACCTCCTGTCTGTCAGGGGTCATTCTCTTCATGGTTGTTATTGTCCCTGCGACACGAATGCTTACCGCAGGGATAGTGAAAGAGCCGGATGACCACTCAATTCGAGCCGTATTATAGATTATTTTACCTGGCTCTGCATCTGGTGAAACACTGATCTCAAAACTTAATGATTTGACTGATTGCAGGTCAATATTCTCCCAGCTAATAACCGTTTGTCCGTTTTGAGTACTCACAGTCCCGTCATTTGATATATTCATTGGATTGATAAGGCTTGCATCAAGCACATCAATTACCCTGATATTATCTATGTCTTGAGGATTTTGGCAGCTGATATTAATGGTATAGCTCAGTGTCCCGGAAGGTGGAATTGGTTCATTGGCAGAGGCAGTCTTTGAGGAACCAAAAAACCGCTTTGGTCCAAAGACATAGCAATTCCCATCCTCTGAGGTTACAAACAGGCAGCTGCCTGCTGCCGCCGGAGAACTGAGTATCTTACCCCTGGTCTGATAGCTCCACATGAGCCTGTTTTTTAAGATTGCATCAGGGTTCAAGGCATAAATGGTGCCATTGTCTGCACCAACATAGACAATACCATTGGCAACGATAGGTGAAGAATGGATCGGACTGCCAATATAGTAGTACCACTTTATCTTCCCGGTTAAGGCATTTAAGGCGTAAAAAATCCCATCCTCACCGCCAAGATACAAGGTGTCCTTATCTATAGCCGGTGATGAGCCAGGGGAGGCTGTATAGCTCCAGAGCAGTTTTCCTGTACCTATCCCTATGGCATAAACCACGCCATTATCTGCCACAACATAGAGGGTATTGTTTTTTATGCACCCTGTAGAGCGGATGGCTGAACCAATATTATATTCCCACTTTAACACCCCATTGACTGCATCTATGCAATATACCCTGCCATCTATGCTGCCAAAATAGACCCTGCCTCCTGCCACTGCTGGGGAAGACTCGATTATCCCTGCTGTTTTGTAACTCCAGAGAAACTTACCGCTTGATGCATTCAGGCAATACAGTCGTCCATCTGTACAGCCAATATAAAGCCTGCCATTAACAATCATTGGAGATGACCACTGGATAGAGCCATTGGCCTGATATGTCCACACCTCTGTCTGTGTAGTCCAGTTGAGGCAGCGAACTATGCCATCATGACCGGCAACATAGATAAACTCACCAATCATGATTGGGGTTGAATCAAATGGGGTATTCTTGTCCTCTGTCCAGAAATTGCCATCCATATCTACCTTAACATGAACCACTCCATCCTTGCTGCAAAACCCTAATCCATCTCCTAATATCACAGGTGAGCTGACAATCGGAGAGTCTGCATCATATGTCCAGTAAAGCTCAAGCGGTGGCAACAACGCCTCAGACGGGTCATTCCCGCTTCTGTTTGCATCATACCTGAATGCTGGCCAATCGCTAACGCCTGCTCTCAATGTAATAGACTCATCTATTGCTGAGGCTGTTTCATGGGCTGATGAGGTAAATAACTGGACAAATCCCTCTTTGTGCCCGAATAACAAATCCAATGTTCCACTATTATCCCAGTCAGTCATACATGGGGCTGCACATCGACCTATGTTTGCCCCATCTGGCTGGATATTCTTACCATAATTATATTCAGGCTTCTGTTCATTGCCCATATTAAGATAAACCCTGATATTACCATCACCATTGCCAATTATCAGATCATCCAGCCAGTCCTGATTATAATCAACTATCCATGGTCTGGCAAATTTACCCACATCAATATCACC
>JASEHA010000075.1:0-3048 GCA_030018795.1 bacterium | reverse complement strand
GTCCTGATTATAATCAACTATCCATGGTCTGGCAAATTTACCCACATCAATATCACCGCTGGTATTATTAAAGATGGTAGCTGTTCCCAGTGTTGGTGTGCCAACTGCTGATGAGGTATTTAGAAAAAGCAGGCAAAGGCCGTTCTCATTGCCAACAAGCAGATCCTTTTGACCGTCATGATTCCAGTCGCAGACAAAGGGTGCGGCATACTGGCCAACATCAAGTGGGGCATTATTTGACAGTATCTGGGTTGGTGTGCCAAATACAGGTGCAGCATCAGTGCCAATATTTGCAAAGAACCATACCCTGCCATGAAAATCACCCACAATCAAGTCCTTTTTACCATCCATGTTCCAGTCAAAGACAACTGGCACAGCATAACCATCTACCTTAACATCTATCATCCCCTGTGCAGCTGTTCTCTGTGGTCTGAACCCTGAGGAAAATTCAGGGTTTGCTGTATTTGTCCCTGAGTTATGGAAATAGGTAACACATCCGTCCACATCACCAACGATAAGATCCTTTTTATGGTCATTATCCCAATCAATCACAAAGGGCACAGAGTATTCACCTATCCAGAGGTCTCTTGTCTGCTGACCACGAAGGTTGAAAAAGGCGTTGAATGCAGGCTCTTCACCAGGCCATGTTCTGGTATTCAAGGATATGCTTATCTTGCCATCCTGATTGCCAACAATCATATCCAATCCACCATCATTATTCCAGTCGCCAACTATTGGGCATGAACGCAGGCCAACATCAATATCACGATTAGAGACTCTGACAGTTTTGGCAGGCTTAAAGGCAAGGTATCGATTACGTGTGGCAAGCGGGATTAATCCAGCAGTGCTGTCTGTTGGCAGGGGAATGGTCTCATAGCCCTCATAAAAAAGCACATTCCCTGTTTCATTGCCGCAAATCAAGTCCTTTACCCCATCGCCGTTCCAATCAACTATCCATGGGGATGAATACTGTCCAACATCAATCAGCCCGCTGCTTGATGAGCCGCGAATTCGGAAGCCGTCATTAAACGAGGGATTGGATAGTGCCCCTTGATTATGGAAAAACCAGACATATCCATGCTCATCACCAGAGAGCATGTCGCAAAAGCCATCCTCGTCAAGGTCAAAGATATGGGGTGTGGAATAAAAGGCATTGGTTGTGACAAGGTTTTGAGCCTGCTCGTTTGGCGGGTTATAGTCGTCAAAAACAGCCATTCCAGCCATGCGGTCAGCAGCATAGATATATCCATCCTGCACCCAGATGGCTGAGGTATAGTCTTTGGTATTATATGATGCACCCTCTATGCGAACAGGAGCTGTTGGATCAGTAACATCAACCATCTGGAAGCCGTTTGCTCCGTCAGATACATAGGCAATGGTCCGTGTGCCATGTCGTTTTATAAACACATTTTGAGCATCTTCAAAGCCAATACTGGCAGCAATTGTAGCATTGTCCATATCTGGATTGCTTACATTTACATCATCTGTCTCATTGACATTGATATCGATTATCTGCAATCCACCCTTTTCGTCAGCAACATAGACATATCGTTCAAACACATCAGGGTTTATCCAGACATCCATAGCACAACCAGGGGTATTTACTACACCAAGCTGAACAATGCCCTCTGAGCCGCTTGTGCCAATAGTGTGGGTTGTGGTTGTGCCAATTGTAGGAAAAAAATCCTGCACCTTGAGAACCTGAAGTCCGGCATTACCAGCCGCAACATAAACATTATCGCCAACCACATATACCCCGTTTGCAGCACCGCCTGTCGGCACATCAAAGCCATGCCGGTCATCCTTGCCAGCATTAGGCTTCTTTGGGTCTGTTATATCAACAATCTGCAGCCCACCTATGCCGCAGGCAACAAATGCATAATTCCCAACAACATAGACATCTGTTGCCCCTGGCTGAACACCCTCATCTCCCTGCGGTTTTTTTGCTCCCTGTGGGTTTCTTGGAGCAAGACCGCCTGTTTCCTTTGGGGATTTGGGGTCAGTAATATCAACAATCCTCAATCCCTCCTTGCCATCAGCAAGGTAGGCATAATTCCCCCGAATAAATACCCCCTGAGCAGAGCCGGATGAATCAAATCCTCCAAGCAGTTTGGGATTGTAGGGATTAGAGATATCAAATATCTGCAGCCCCTTCTCTCCTGCAGCTACATAGGCATAATTACCAACAACATAGATATCCTGGGCACTGCCTACGGTAGAGGTTTGAGCCACAAGAGTCGGACCCCTTGTCAATTCTACTTGCGGCTGGAAATGGTTACCCCTATTCTCATAATAGTAAAATGTCCCCCTTGAGTTACCGACAATCATATCCAGATCGCAATCCCTGTCCCAGTCAATCAGAAACGGGGCAGCATTGTGTCCCACATTGACCGGGGCATCATCCTCTGTATGCAGGATAAAACCATTAGTAAACACAGGCTCTTTTTCTGTGCCAATATTTTCATAAAACCAGACATTTCCATCCTTATCACCGAGGATTAAATCCTTTAACCCATCACGAGCAATCTCATTTTCGCCTGAGGTAAATGGTCCAAAATCCACCCAGCATGGAGCAGAATTCCATCCTGTGCCAGCCGGGTCACCATCACGACCAACATCCAGTTCACTTACCTTGAACCTTGTTGTTTGAGTATTAAAAACAGGGGGTGCAGCAAAAATGATATGGCAAGAGGCAAGAATAATAATTGCAGCCAGTAAAAATGCTTGTTTCACTGTTCCCTCCCAGAATTCGTGCAAGTAATTTGTAAAAGACGCGATTAATCGCATTTCTACAACTCAATTTTTAAGTATACAATACCATCCCAAAAAAGTCAAGAATTTTGTGCTGGTTTTTGGCAATTTTTTTTGCCATATTGTTCAATGGAAGTGGCAGGAGGTGGACGGAAAAAATTGTTGAGCAATGAAGTAGGATTCGATGAAAAAATGATTGCGACCGACTGGTGCACTGGTGACTGGTGCTCTGGATTGTGTACTACTTGATTCGTTCAATTCGTAATGAAAGAAAGGAAGACATGACGAAAAAGGCTG
>JASEHA010000074.1 GCA_030018795.1 bacterium | reverse complement strand
ATACAGGTAATCTGTTTCTTCGTCAGACAGTTCTGTCCTCACCAATGCATTCATTCCAGTCTTAAATATTTGCTGTTGCTTTGAATAAAAGCTGTTGAACCTCTCTGCATTAGCCTCCAATTCGGCCAGGAATGCTTCTTTGTTTATTTCCTTGAAGCTGTTCGTATTGTAGACACGGATCAGATTAGAAAATAGCGTATTAATCTCCGGACAGTAGTTTTTAAAAAATTCATAAGGCATCTTGATGGCACTTATTCTATTTCTGATAGCATTAGCCGCATCATCCAACTTAGATACAGGAAGAAGAAGTATTTTATTAATCGCATCAACCAGCCTATAATCTAAATAAACCTCTTCAATTCGATTGTCAATATCCCCTTTTTCCCAAAGCCATGATGAATCAGTAACAAGTTTGTTTTTTATTTCACCAATATACTCCTTACCTGCTCCAAGACTATCAGCAAGAGATACAAGTTGGGGTTTGTAATCAGAAATATAATAATCCATTCCGGTTTTCAGTTTATTGCCGTTAAACATATTTCTTAGATATTCCTTAATTCCAGCGTCTTTTTTAAATAATCTGACAATTTTTTCGGCTATTTTGGTTTCATCCTGACCATGTTCTTTGTTGATAGAAATAAAGTTACAGTACAAATCAATAATCGGTATTGTTTCTGTGGTCAGCCCTAAATCATCATGTTTTTGGATGTAATATTTAAGTGCCCAAAGCGGAAAATCGGTATTTGGCAACGACGCCTTTATGCCTTTCATAACATCCTGTATAGAGTTCTGCTTGTCCGATGAAAGTCTAAAAATCTCGCCTGAATACTTACAGAACAGCTTATGCTCCTCAGTCATCTGGACAATATAAAGGCTATCGGCATTCTTTATTCCCTTGATGATACCGACAATCATATCTGCCAAATTGTTGTGAGTAAGAGGCACATTATTGCTAATATTGTCTTTCTTATAGTAACCGGAATCTGCATATTCTTTGAGCAAAAAGCCCATAACAAAGGCAGAACCGATACAGTTTAATAAACCGAACGGCTTTTCCTTTAATACATTCCAGATATCAATTATCGCTACACTGCTGCTTGCCCTAAAATTTTCAGCAATCAAATTCCTTACCACTATCTTCATTTTTGATAAGGTGTGTGCCGGCATAGTAGTAAAATATGCCGTATTATTCCAGATGTTGCCCTTTTCCATGTCTTTCTTGAAAACTTGCAAATAATTAAAATTTGCCGATATTTCCTTTTTACCCATACCCATAACAGGAACGGTTTCTTTATACCCGGATGGCGAAAACATCTTATCGCTTGATGTAATAGCTTCAAGCCCGTAGGGATAGATTTTGGCATTGATTTCATTAAGTCGCAGGCTAAACTGCCCTATTCCTATCAACTGGATTGGTGCAATATTTTGAGAGTATAGATTTATTTGCGTGCTATTTATTTTCGTTTTCCAGGTGTCAATAACCGTCTTAGCTTGACTAATATTTAACCGTGCCTGGTTTTGGTCAATTTTTAAAAAATACTCAGCTTTTGCCCTACACTCAATAAAATTCTCATATTCAAGCTCGGTTAATGGCTGGCTGGAAATATCGGCAATTACTATCTCTCGTTGTTGCTCTGATAAAGCGGTTTGAATTGCCAGATCATTTTTTGCCGAATCTTCTTCATTCTTAGCAAACATAAAAACAAGCGGCACGATGTTTGAATCTAAATTTTTCTCCCCTGCAAGTTTTGTTTTTAAATCCTTGTGTGTCGCACAAACAGTCTTAAATCGTGAGCCGGCATATCCGGTAAGTGCAAAATTACCAGCAATAGCATAGTTTTCATCAGAAATGAGCTTTTCAAAAGACAAACTGTTTTTCAGGTTGTTTTTAATCTCATTGTAGCGTTCTTCATCAATACTTTGCGACTGGGTAACATAAAGGGTGTCAGAACCCTCCGGCATACTGCCAAGCACACCCTTTTGCACAAACTTATTCATAATATCAACGATATTATCAGCAATAGGAGTGCCTGCAAAAGCAGCGGATATGTTTGAAAGCGTTGGTCTTAAAAGGTTTGTAATCCCACGCCCTCTTTCCCGTTGAATGGCAGTCAAAAGCAAGGCAACCTTTAATACTCTCTCCTCATTCTCGTTTTCACACTGTCTAACAAAGTTATTGTAATGGATAAGCACATTTTTAGCTTTTTCATCAAGGTCAACATTGTCAAACTCAAAGAAATAATCCCAGATATAATCGCAGGTCAGATAAGCCCAATCATTAACATTATGCTCGGCAATAAACCAGCGGAAGTTATGTTTTGTTATTCCATTTACATTAGTGTCCCCGCACAAGAATTGGAACATAGTGCGTTGATTTGAGCTTATTTTTGAGGATATATCCTGCAATATCAATGCCGCATAAGGATGCATCGGCAACAGCCCTTTCAGGTCTTCATTTTTTATATCCTCAGAATACTCATTTATTGTGTTTCTAACTGTTCTTTCTATCTTAACCCAAAGATTAGGGGTGATATTGCTCCATTCTTCACTCAAATCCGGCTCAATCTCAATAGCATTTCGCATTAACATAAAGGCGGTCGTATCAGCCATTTCTATTTTTTTCATTTTAAAGCGGGCTTCCAATTTTTTTCGTGTATCCGTATCATAAATAAACTGCTCGTGGGCTTTATGGGTTATCAAGAGAAAATAAAATGGGATTTTGACAGAGGAGTGGGCAAGTTCCTGCAAACCACTCGTTGAATTTAGATTTCTTTGAAAATACTCGGTAAATTCGTCCCAGATAAATACAATAGAATACAATTTATTGGATTCTATAATATCCTCAAGCCACATAACAACATCATCAGCAGTTTTGGTAAAATTAAAACCGGAAAGATCAGCAACTTTGACAATACGCTCCAATAACTCCAGGCACCTGTCCACACCTAAGTCCTCAAGGTCGGAAATAACGCTTTCGACATCTGCATAGTCGGTAAACTTTTCCTTGTATTTGTTAAAAACCCCTCTAAAATTAAAGGCATTGTCTGTGTCTTTGATTATGTCAAGTATATTGTCATAAAGGGTTTTACCGCCAAAATATCTATAGCCCTTTTCTTTCAATCTCTTTTTTACCGATTCCTGCACCGCAGTAAAAAGCTGGTTATCACCTATTATGCCTGATGAGGATTCACGATTAACAACAAGAATATCACCTTGACTCTTTACGCCCTCAAGCCGCCTTCTAAGGCTTTCGGAAATGTTATATTTATCAAAGTAACTGTGAACATTTTCCTCGTTTTCTTCGATAATATGCTTCAAAGTAAAGGACGCAAAGGATTTACCGGTTCCATAGGCACCATAAATCCAAAGCGGCTTTCTATTTTCGGCAGTCGCTCCCTCAAGAGAACCCACCAAATCACCCAGAATTTTCTTAAAGGTATCGTGTGGATAAAAGGTTTTCCAATACTCCGGATTTTTCTGGTCGGCATATATGTTGAAAACCGGCACAAAGTCCTTATTTACCCTTAAATAATCTCCATACGGTCTTGGCATAACAATCAGCTCCTTTTACAAAATTAAGTTAAAAACAGTTCCAGCACATTGAGTGAGGTCTTGTCTTTTTTAAGGTCGATATTGTCTAAATCCTTACTAAAGGAAACACTAATGAAATCCTTGTAATCGGTAGCAAGGCTTTGAAGCTTGTCCTTCATGGTTTCTCTATTAATACCAAAAATCTGTGTCGGGCTAATTCCAGCCCTTTCAATAGTCTCATCACAAAGATAAGAAAGGGTAAAGCTGTAATAACCATCACTCTTTTCAGCAAATTTGTAAAGCGAGTACAAAATAACAAGCGGCTCTGGGTTTGCCCATGGTCTACGTGTGATGGATACTACCGAATTGCCTTTAAGTTCACACACTCCAACACCAAGCTCTGTACCAATAGGGGAGTAGCGGAAAGTTTCCTTGAGAGATGTAACTGCATTTTCCCTTGTTGAAATTGACAGATCGTCACCCAATAAAGTCACAATGGTACTTGTGTTATAACTCAAATTGAACTCTATATTTTGAATATACCATTTTACAATCGTAGAATTATAAGCAATATTGTTTATAATAACAGCCCAGATGTTATTATTATCAATTCCTACATCTTCTACTCTTACAGCTAAATTATTAAACATATTATTTTCTGTAAGCTCAGCCTCTTTAAGCCAGACTTTAAAACTGTCAAACTGATATTTACCTAACTTGCCGCATTTCCAAAAATCATTTTTTTCTTCTATAAAATAGCTTAACCAAACCTTTCTAAATCCAAAATGCTGATACCTATTGATTCCCTTTAAGTTCATATTATTTCCTCCCATTGTAATTGATAATGATTTGGCAACCAAACATCCTTTTTGTTTATCTAAGCACGATTCGCAATGCACACATCCCTTGCCAATATGCACCTCGTTATTTGTCATCTGTAAAATTCCAAATGGGCACTCTACTTCGCATACTCTGCAATTTACACAATATGCTGTTTTATAAAACGCATTTTTAAATAAATACATAAAGCGAATCGACTCTTTAGTTCGATTACCATTTCTTATTCTTACCAGTAATTTTTTATCTTTTTCCTCTATATTAAAAATATAGTTATTATTACTATGCTCAATAGAATATTTATTGTTGCCAAGAACCGTTACCTCACCTATCGGCTTAATCCATTCCTGCCAATTGCTGTTTTGCTCACTAACATTTAGGATTAGATAATCTTCCGAACTCTGTTCAATAACTCGGCTTCCACCATTTTTTAAATCTCGCCCTCCCATTCGACCTTTCCAACCGCCAGTGTCTAAGTATGTCAGTAGTTCCTTTTCACATTTAAACTTGCTTTGTACATTCTCCTTAACAATATTAATGAAACTGATTATCTCCTCTTTATAAATCTTATTTGCAATATATTCCCACCACTGTGATGACATAGGGCATATAGCACAACCAACTCTTACTACTCCATATCTATATGCGTCATTTAATAACAAATTCTTTTCAAATATATATAAAAACAGTTCATTCGTACCCCAACTCAAAATCGGACTACAATTACTTTGGGTTGTATGCTTATGCCCCTCTGAAACCACTGAATATGTTGCTCTTGCACTGCTTTCCTCTGCACGAACACCATCAAAAACCAATGCACTAAGTCTGTTTTTACCTGTAACTTCTCGTAACTTCAGAAGAGAAGGGGCAGATTTATGAACACTACAACACCATCTCTGTGTTCTGCTCGGTGGACCAAAAAGTTCCCAGGACTCCTTTGCGTCCAGGTGGGATTTTGCCGTATAAAACTCAAGGTCTGTCCACCGTTCTTTTGCCCGCTCAACAGCCTTATATGTATCGGATATTTCCATTGAAGTATCACCGAAAACAATCTTAAATTCATTGTGCGGTAAGGCCCTTTGCACCAAATCAAGCAAGACGATAGAGTCTTTGCCTCCGCTAAAAGCCACATACACAACATCAATATTCTTATTTTTGTATTCATTGAAGGTTTTATATATAATTCCGACTGAATTTTGCACAAGTCCTGTCATTAGTGCTTTATTTTTTTCTATCATAATATCAATATCAACCGGCTCAAGATTTAATTTGTCTTCGTGTATTTTCAGAGTCGGCTTAGTATAAAGCCCACCGCCCTGTGCTTCGGCAACAAGTCTGCCCTTATAAATATACCTTCTTGTTTCAGCCCACAAAAGCGGTTTTTCTGACTTTGGATAGCTCCAATACTTACTAAAGCCTAATAAATCCAGTTCCTCATAGAAAACAGGACGCAATTCTTTAGTAACACCTGACACTTTTGTCGTCAGCATATAACCTCCTGTTTCTATATCCCATTCATAGTTATACATATTTATCTTCTCCGGTCTTTACCAGTCATTCCCTCTTCGGTAAGGCAAACTTTCCCGTCAGCATCAGGCATTTTCAAACCGTTACATTTTGTAACGCTTTCATTTTTGAACCTTCATCCACAATGTATCCTTTATCAAAAAGCGATTTGGGGATATTGTTTGCTATTAGCTCTGCCTCTAAAAGAAATCTCTTCATTTCGTCCAAACTCTTAAATGAACTTTCCTTTGCCTCGTGTGATAGAGCATAACTCAGTAGTTCGTCATAATCGTCAATATTTAAGCTATTATCCACTATGACCTCATTCAAATAACGGTAACCGGTTGCGGTGTTGATGATTTTTAACCGTTTGCAAAAATATTTAACAATAGAAACGAGCAAAAACGGAGTCCATTTGATACCCACATTGGGATAAAATAAAAAATCGAGCGGCTTTTTAACCGACAGATAACCGGTATTCCCAATAAGAGCCAGTGTTGTTTCCTCAATACTTTCGATTACATCTTCAGATAAGTTCAGCCTATCTTTTCTGAATAGCAAATCGCTGTCCACCCGTATAAATTCATCGCTTATATTATCAAGCAACGCACTAATAGTAAAGTTGGAGCTTCTTATACTATCAACATAATCCTTAAAATCTGAAATATAGACCTCGTCAAAGTTAGAAAGGTACTCCCTTATCACTGTATCAAAGGTTGTCACTGTCGAGCCTTTTGCCGCAATATATGAACGGCTAAACTCATAATCATCCGGAAACCAAAAATTCAATACGCTATAAAGTGCAATATGTCCATTAATATTGTTATTTATCAAAAACTCGTTTTCCCGCACATATATGTCGTGGTATATCTTGCGAATCGAAACCGAGCCTTGATTGGTATAGATATCTAACAGTTTTTTAAATCGTTCTTTGATTGTATTATCAACCACAAGCTGTTCAGAATGTAAATATTTTCCATAGTCCCACAACAATATATTGGAACTGTTTGCAATCGCTAACTGTAGAACAGATTCGGCAAGCCCTAAAAATTCTTCATTTATCTCGTCCCTGGTGACAATTCGTCCTTGTTCCTTGATAAACGCCTCAATTGCAATTGAAAGCTTTATGCCTTGCTCACTGTTTATATCCTTTATCAATATATCTTTAGTAAAGTAAAACTCATTTTCATACTTGTATCTCAATACCCCCTGCAAATAAAAACGGTTGTCTATGCTGGTCTTGTCAAGCAATTCGGCTTTAAACCTCTCAAACAGCTCGCCAAACATAATGACATTTCTATCACTATCTATTATAAATTGATGAATATTATTAAGAACTTCTTCATCAAGTCTAATTTGATCAAGCAGTATATATCTGCCCCTGCCACAAAGCACGGTTAAAGCAGCTATTCTTATATAAATAGCTCTATCATTTTCAGGAAGCCCAACATTGCCGAACAAGTCTTTGGCATAATTTCTAAACCGCATCATCTCGAAATCATCATACAACTTAATGCCATCGGGATAATATCTTTTTAAGACCGCCATATATACATCGGCTTTATATATTTTCTTTTTGGAATAAAAATTACCTGTATGATTATACCTGTTTAAGATCAGTTTACTAAATAGATTGTAGTCAATCTCTATGTTGAACAACCTTAATGTGTTTGAAATATAAATCTCCAACTCTGAGTCCTCAAACATGTCTGGCAATGTGTTGATGTATACAGTTAAGTCTATATACCACGAACTATCTCCAATGATAAAGCCATTCAATTCATTGATCCATAGTACATCTTTGTTGTTACACTTTTTAAGGCAGTATATAAAAATCTCAGATAATTCACCAAGATGGCTTTGTATATCATTAACCAACAACAGGGTATTGCTTTGTGTAAAAGTCTGCAAAATATAATGCGGTTTTTTTCTCGATAAAAAGTGGTTGAATTCATTAAGCACCTTTTGTTCAATCTGCTGCACCCTTGTACGAGTAAAACCATATTCTTGACCAGTCGATTCAAGGGTTGCTCCTGTTGCCCTTATTTTTATAATATTTTTATCACGATCAGTCTTGAATATATGCTTAAACTTGTTTTGAATAGCTATGTTTAACGCATAAGCATCCTTACTTTTTGCCTTAGACTTCTCAGCTTCATAGCTATCATACACGCTATTGTATACAGCTATCCAGATGTCTTCTCTTACCACTGCTGGGAATTCTTTAATTACATCTGGGGCAAAAGAAACATTGTGGCAAAGAGTATTTTCTGCTAAATCAAGAACGCTATTTAGAATTTCACAAAATCTGGCTTTATCATGCCATATTTTATAAATATACTCTATAGATAAAGCCAGAATATTCTCCAAAAAATCTTCTTGATAGATACAATATCGGTGGTGAAGCCTATCCCACTCATCTAATGGAAGATCCAAATCTGCAAACCTTAAATGTTCAAAGGAATTCCAAATATAATCTCGTTCATTTTCCGATAGATTAAGAAAATCAAGAATAGTTCTTTGAGGTATGCTAAATGACTTTGGAACGACGCTGTTCTCCATATTGTTTTCCATATGTTGTAAAAGTTCAACCACCACGGAGAACACTGAAATCACAGAGAATTTTTAGGTATTGTTGACCGCTTTAAAGTTGAGTTTTGTGGCTCAACTCGGATTCGTGGGGTACATCTGTGAACACGAATTCTACGAATAGTCG
>JASEHA010000073.1 GCA_030018795.1 bacterium | reverse complement strand
TCCTACAATTATATCATCTCTATGCGACACTGAAGGGTTGACACGACACTATTGCACTGGTGGCTGGTGCACTATTCTGGTGAATTGCCACTTATCCCATCACCTTATCACCGCCAGCTTATCCATCACCAGAGCATCATTTCCGCAGGAAATAACATAGATATATATCCCGCTGCCCACATCCTCACCATACTCATTTTTGGCATCCCATTCCCATTTGCAGCTGCCGTCAGGGATAGTGTTGGACTGTCTGACCAGTTCCCCGGAAATGGTGTATATCTTTATCAGCGTCCCTGCCTTAAGATTCCCGAAGACTATTCTGTCCACACCTGTTTCCAGCCTGCCATCGTTTGGTTTGAATGGGTTTGGTGCCACCCAGAGGACGCCTGCATCAGTTAACTCTTTCAAGCTTTTATTATCAGGGATACTCAAGCCAAGACGATAAATACCAGCATGGGTTATAGGATAAGAAAGTTCATTGGCATTAACATCTGCGACCCCTCCAAGCCTTACCCATTTACCCTGCTGCAATTCATACATTTGCAGGCTTTTCTCTGTTTCATAGCTATTTATATCCGTATAGGGAATGGTAAGTGTTGCCTGTAATGCAGAAACAGGTTCACCATCTGCCAGACCGATAATAGTTATCCCACGCACAGTGTTGTCTATCTCTGGGTATGTATCCATCTCAGGCAGATTTTTATTCAGCATATCTATGGTTGCCAGCATATCCTTATCAAATGACTTCTTGACAGCCAATCTGGTTGGGGAAAACGTCAGGGTTGGTGTTTCACCCTTTTTGATTATCTTTGCTGAGAGATTGGATTGGTTAAGATTGAATTCAGATGATACGGCTGCTGTTCCCTGCCCCTTATAATCAGATGGCGTGATCCTTATCCGGTAATCACCCGATTTATTCGGTTCATCAACCGTTGATAACCAGATAAGCTCAGCAGCGTTTCCCTCAGATAAAAGCCCGCTTGTTGTTCCCACTACACTTGCTTTTTTCCATATATTGTCAGCAAGATACTCGACATTAATATTCACCCTGTCGTTATCAGCATCATTTACATTAAAGCTTATCCCTACTCGGCCAGAGGCAGTACCAACAATCATAAGCCCTGTAACCTCTGGATAGGTGTTGAGGTTATTCAGTAAAAAGCTTACCTGAGATGAAGAACCTTCTGTATTGTTGTCATCAGGGGTGATCTTGAATAATACCTGTGTGTTTGTAGCCGGCAGGTTGTTCTCAGACAGCCAGAGGAATGTATGATTTTCCCCATCTGGTGAGGCAATTATAGAGTCTGTATCTGTTCCGCTTGCGTCAGACCATGTCTGACCATTATTAGTAGAATACTGTGCCCTAATATTGCAGTTATCGCCCTGATCATCCTTCAGGGTATAGGCAATGGTAACACTTCCAAACTGTGCTTTCTCCATTTGTTTTACTTCTACCTGGGGTGGGGTATTAACTATTGGTGTTGAAAGGAGGTAAAGCATTATTTGCCCCTCTTCATTGCCTACAAGCAGGTCCTTTATGCCATCATTATTCCAGTCACAGACCACTGGTGCAGAATGTGCACCAACATCAATAACCTCTCCATCTACGGTAACAGCTGTAGGATTGTGAAACAAGGGTGCATTGTCTGTGCCATAGTTTAACACTCGATATACCTTGCCGTCTATGCTGCCACAGATAAGATCCTTCTTACTGTTGCCATTCCAATCAACCACGAAAACCGTTGAATTCTCTCCCATGTCTAACTCAGTTTTTGTTCCAATCAATACCCTGCTTGAAGAGCCAAAGGCAGGATTTCCATCACTGCCAATATTTAAGAATACCTCTATCCCTCCCTGCAAGCTGCCAACTATCAGATCCTTTTTGCCATCATTATCCCAATCACAGACAAAGGGTGCCGCATAGCCGTTTACATCCACTGTGCTTTTTGTCTCATTCCCTGTTAGCTCTGCCTGCTCAAATGATGGAGAATCATCTGTGCCAACATTTTTGAAGCAATTAATATTCCCATAGCTATTACCAACAATCAGATCCTTTGCTTTATCATTATTCCAATCAAACACAGCTACAGGGGCAGCATTATACCCTACATCAAGCAGGCTTGCCCCACAATTGAGTTTTGTAGCTGTCGTAAATATAGGCTCCTTATCAGAGCCAACATTCTGCAGATAATGTATCTGTCCAAAACTATCGCCTATAAGCAAATCCTTTCTGCCATCATTATTCCAATCTACAACACATGGTTTGGCATTATTGCCAACATCAAAGGTTGCTCCGTTAACGGTTATCAATCTTTTCTTGGGCACAACAATATTATCGACCATAAAGCTGCCAGTAATTGCCGGCTGACCCTCTTCTGTATCACGTGGGGTAATCTTGAATGTAACCAATTGTTTAGCATTCCCCAAATCAGACAAGGCATCCCAGACAAAGACATGATTAACCCCATTTAGCGTAGAAAATAGGCTTACCTGTCCACCACCGCTCATGCTTGCCGGTGTAGCTGTTTTCCAGCTGACCCCTCCATCTGTTGAATACTCTGTTTTAATATTGATACTGTCAGAGTCTGTATCCCGCAGGATATAGTTTATCGAAACGCTATTGTTCTGTGTCCCGGTTGGGGTTACTATTTCTATGGATGGTTTTGAATTAACGATACTGCCAATCGAATAAAAAATCTCGCCAGCACTATTGCCTATAAGCAAGTCTTTATACCCGTCATCATTCCAGTCTATCAATACTGGAGCTGCATTTTCTCCCACATCAATGACATTCTCGGTATTATCATAGATAGTGCAAGGCATAGAAAAAACAGGGGCAGCATCTGTCCCTTGATTTAGATACAGGTAAATAACCCCATCGCCTGAGCCAACCATCATGTCCTTGCGTCCATCATTATTCCAGTGGCAAACAACTGGAACAGCATTCCTCCTGACATTTATATTTGTCCCGGCAGAGGATAATGGGGTATATGTCCCAAATACTGGCTGTTTATTTGAGCCTGAGTTAAGGAACACCCCCACATCACCCAAAGCGTTACCCACAATCAGATCAATGGCTTTATCATTATTCCAATCTATGGCATATACAGAGGCATTATCGCCTGCATCAATGTCCTCATAGGTTTGCGTGCCAACCATCTTTTTTGTCTTGGTATCATAAACCTCTTTTATAACCATTTTCTGGAGTATTGTTCTGCTGCCAAAGACAGGATCAATATCTGTGCCTGAGTTCAGATAAATAACTACCTTGCCATATCTATCCCCAACAAGCAGATCCTTGCGTCCATCCTCATCCCAATCAACAATAAACGGCATGGCATTATAGCCGACATCAAGGTTGCCTGCTGCTGTGGTTTGAACCTTGAACCCCGCACCAAATATAGGAGATTTGTTTGTTCCAAGGTTCAGATAAACAGAAATATTGCCTAATTCATCCCCAATAAGCATGTCCTTGCGTCCATCCCCATTCCAATCAATCACTGCTGGAGCAGAAAAATCACCCACATCCAGGACAGCCTCTTCCCCCTGAATCTTACTGCCAGAAGAAAACACTGGACTATTTTGTCCCCCTGTATTCCTGAATGAGGTAATCTGCCCTGTCTTATCAGCTATCAGCAGGTCATTCTTTTTGTCCCCATCCCAGTCAATAACTACTGGCTTTGCCTCCCAGCCAACATCAATATCAGAATTATTTGCCTTAACCCTTAATGAGACAGTCCCAAAGGCAGGGCTTGTTTTTGTGCCGGTGTTGCGGAAATAATTAACATAACCATATTCATCACCCACAATCATATCCCTTAATCCATCCTCATTCCAGTCATAGAATATGGGTGCTGCCTTGCCGCCAACATTCATATCAGTCATTGTCCCGGACTTCATTGCCAAAACCTTTGTCCCGGTACCAAAGCTAAGGGATTCCTTTAGCCCTTGCGTTGGCTTGGGGTAATACCAGACATAGCCTTCGCTATTTCCAACAAGCAAATCAGGCAAGCCATCGCTATTATAATCAGTAAGACATGGGGTTGCAGACTTGCCGACAGTTATGTCTCCATTGTTATCCTTAAGCAGGATGCCGGTATCAAATTGTAGGGATGTATCCTTGCCAATGAATAGCCAGACATTCCCCAGCTCATCCCCAACCAGCAGGTCAGGCAGGCTGTCTTCATTCCAGGCTGTTATGTATGGTGTGGCATGATTGTTAACCTGAAGCTCCCTGCCAGACGAGGTAAGCTTCAGCCCTGTGGTAAACAGCGGAGAATTATTTGTGCCGCTATTCTTATAAAACCAGACAAACCCATTCTCATCCCCAACAACCATATCCTGTTTGCTATCCCCATCCATATCGCCAATGCTTAAAGAAACAGACTCGCCACAATCCAAGACATTGGACTTCAGCTTATCTGGAGCAGCAAAGGTAGGGGAAGAGGCCTCTGCCTGAATATGATGGAAAGATAGAAGGAATAGAAGAAGTGTAATTTTTTTCATTTTGCGAATATCCTTTTTTGAGGTTGATAGTCTTTTGGTGGGCGGTGCCCACCCTACAATTAATCAACAACGCAAAAACGTACGAAGGTACTCACTACATAGCCAACAATGTATGCAGCCCTTCCATATCTACCAGTCGTTGCTCTTGTTTAATCATATCCTTAAGCACAACCTTGCCCTGCTTAATCTCCTCGTCGCCAACAACGACAACATATCTGGCATCTATATTCGCTGCCTGACGAAATTGAGACTTCAGGCTTTTTTTATCCCAGGATAACTCAACCGGGATATTGCCAGCCCGCAGCCTTTGAGCCAGAGCAGCAGCTGTATCCAATACATTCTCGCTTGTTGTGGCAATATAAACCATATTTTGTTTGCCTATTGGACCAAGCCCCTTATTCTTCATAGCAAGCACAATCCGTTCCATACCAGCGGCAAATCCAATTGCCGGAGTAATATTCCCACCCATATCTCGAACCAGGTTATCATACCTGCCGCCAGCAGCCACTGCATTCTGGGCACCAAGTGATTCATCCTTTATCTCAAAGGCTGTTCTGGTATAGTAATCAAGACCACGGACAAGCCTTGGGTTCATTACTGGCGAGATACCCATAAGATTCAGGTATTTTATAACCTCATCCATGTGATTTCGGCAAGGCTCGCACACAGAATCAATCACTGTTGGGCATCCTCTGATATAAGACTGGCAGGATTCAACCTTGCAATCCAGTATCCTCATCGGATTCTTTTCCAATCTCATCTGACAGTCAGAACACATATGCGATATATGTGTTTGAAAATATTCAAACAGCACCTGGCGATAATTTGTTCGGCATTCCTCACATCCAACCGAGTTAACCTCTACCTTAAGCCCTGCGAGCCCAATCTGCTCAAATATCGAAAGTATCATGGCTATGGTTTCTGCATCAACACCCGGGTGCATACTGCCGAGTGCCTCTGTCCCAAATTGATAGAATTGCCGCTGCCTTCCGGCCTGTGGCCTTTCATATCTAAACATTGGCCCCATGTAAAACATCTTTACCAGACTGGACTGCTGACTGCCCAGCCCATGCTCCATGTATGCCCGCACCACAGCAGCGGTGTTTTCTGGTCTTAGGGTAATGGATCTGCCCTTCTTATCCTGAAAGGTGTACATCTCCTTATTAACAATATCCGTTGCCTCACCAATCCCGCGGATAAAAAGCTCGGTTGCCTCAAAAATAGGCGTCCTGATCTCCTGATACCCATAACAGCGAAAGGTTTGTCTGACAATATCCTCAATAAAATGCCATCGTTCCATATCCTGGGGAAGGATGTCTGCTGTTCCCCTTGGTGCTTTTATGCTCATTGTGTGTTACCTCCAAGTTCAATCAGGGCGGGATAACCCCGCCCCTACTGTCTGGTGCACTATGATTACTTCATTTCCCATGACACTTCTTATACTTCTGTCCGCTCCCGCATGGGCAGGGATCGTTTCGGCCAATCTTATGCTTTTCATCTTTTTCATCCACATTTATTGTCTTTTTAGCTGCATGATGGGATGATGATGAAATAGCTGCTTTATTCTGCTGAGGGGCAGAGATCGTTTCATGCCGCATAACAGGTGCATCAGCTGCTACCAGTTGTACCTTAAAGAGATATTCCATTATCTCTGACTTTATCCTGTGTATCAGGCTTTCAAACATGCCAAAGCTCTCATGCTTATATTCTATCAATGGATCCTTTTGACCATATGCCCTTAAGTGAATCCCTTCCTTCAGATAATCCATGTTATGCAGGTGTTCCTTCCACATGGTATCAAGCACATGCAGCATAATTCCACAACAAAGCTGGTTCATATTCTCACTGCCAATCATATCAGCCCTTTTCTGGAAGACCTCTTTTGCCTCAAGCAATAATTGTTCAAGCAGCTCTGCTGGATTCCTGCATTCATCAAATGGTTTGAGAATAATACCAAAGACCTGCAAAATTTGAGTCTTCAATCCATCGATATCCCATTCATCTGGATAGCTTTTGCGCGGAGCATGAGTATCTACGATTGATTGCATAACCTCTTCTATCATTTCCTGGGCATGATCAAATAGATTCTCATCCTCAAGGATTCTGTCCCGTTCAGCATAGATAATAGTTCTCTGCTGATTCATGATATCATCATATTCAAGCAGTCTTTTTCTGACATCAAAGTTATGTGCTTCAACCTGTTTTTGTGCCCGTTCAATTGCCTTTGTAATCCATGGATGCTCTATGACCTGATCATCTTCCAGTCCAAGCCGTTCCATAAGCCCTGATATCCTCTCTGAACCAAAGATACGCATCAGGTCATCCTCTAAGGAAAGGTAGAACCTTGACGAACCCTTATCACCCTGTCTGCCGGCTCTACCTCGCAGCTGATTATCAATACGTCTGGACTCATGCCGCTCGGTGCCAAGGATATGCAGCCCTCCTGCCTCAGCAACACCCTCACCCAGAACAATATCCGTTCCCCTGCCAGCCATATTAGTGGCTACGGTTACTGCCTTACGCTGCCCTGCCTGAGCAATTATTTGTGCTTCCATCTCATGGTATTTAGCATTCAGGACCTGATGAGGGATACCCTTTTCCTTGAGCAAGCCTGAGATCTTCTCTGACTTTTCCACGGATATGGTGCCCACCAGACATGGTTGGCCGCTTTCATACATCTGGCAGATTTCCTGAATAATTGCCTTATACTTTTCTTTCTGGGTTTTGTAGATAACATCAGGGTTATCCGTTCGAATCATAACCCTGTTTGGCAGGACAACCATCACCTCTAACTTATAAATCTTATCAAACTCCTCTGCCTCAGTATCAGCCGTACCAGTCATACCACCCAATTTTTCATACATTCTAAAGTAATTCTGGAAGGTAACGCTTGACAGGGTTTGATTTTCCTGACGGATTCTTACCCCTTCCTTTGCCTCTAATGCCTGATGCAATCCATCTGAAAAACGCCTGCCCTCCATCATCCTGCCGGTAAACTCATCGATAATCACCACCTGACCATCCTTTACCATATAATCTACATCTCGCTTAAACAGGAAATGTGCTCTCAAGGCTTGATTTGTATGATGTACCAGATCCATGTTCTGTGGAGCATAAAGATTAGGTATTTTCAACAGCTTTTCAGCCTGTTTTACCCCATCCTCGGTTAGGGCAATATTGCGTAATTTTTCCTCTATTTGATAATCCTTTTCCTTTCGCAGAAAGGGGACAATCTTCTCTACCCGATAGTACTTATCTGTGGATTCCTCAGCCGGCCCAGAGATAATAAGCGGTGTTCTTGCCTCATCAATAAGGATAGAATCCACCTCATCAACAATGGCAAAATAATGCCCTCTCTGTACCTTCATCATCTTATGTGGCGACATATTATCCCTCAGGTAATCAAAGCCAAACTCATTGTTTGTCCCATAGGTTACATCACAGGCATATGCCTGCTGGCGTTGGGGCGGAGTCATGTCGTGTTGAATGGCACCAACCGTAAGCCCGAGAAATTCATAGATAGGACACATCCAATTTTTATCCCTTTTTGCCAGATAATCGTTTACAGTAACCACATGAACCCCTCTGCCAGTAAGGGCATTAAGGTAAACAGCAAGGGTAGCAACCAGTGTCTTTCCTTCACCAGTTTTCATCTCAGCGATATTACCCTCATGCAAGGCTACCCCACCCATGATTTGAACATCAAAGTGCCGCATATTAACAACCCGCTTCCCTGCCTCCCGAACCACAGCAAAGGCCTCTGTCAGAATATCCTCAAGGGTTTCTCCATCAGCAAGCCGTTTTTTGAACTCATCGGTCTTTAGCTGAAGCTCTTTATCGCTTAAAGCACTTATCTGCGGCTCAAAGCTGTTTACCTCCTCAACAATAGGGAGTAACCGATTTACATCCCTCTCTTGCTTTGTGCCAAATAGCTTTTTTAATAATGAATCTAACATCTATTGCTCCTTTAATTGAAATAGGACTTATAGGTCTTATATGACCTATAAGATAAGACTTGTAATACTCGATGTTCAAGTTTTTTGATCTACGATAGTCAAATTTTTCGACCTGTGCGGTTGAAAATTACCACATAGGTAAAAATGGTACAGATTTTACCAC
>JASEHA010000072.1 GCA_030018795.1 bacterium | reverse complement strand
TACACAATAAGAGACATGAAAGACGTTGCAATCAGTTTCCCATCGAATCCCATTTCTCTCGCCTCCTTGCTTGGTCACCAGTAAAAACTTGAACATCGAGTATAAAGTATATCTGAATAATTTGTATTTGTCAATATGATTTTGTAATCGATGAATATTCAAGGAAGCCCTGACACAATACGCATTGCATTAAAAAAGATTGACAAATGTTAATACATATGGTATATTACTCATTGTTATTTAAGGAGATAGGTGTCACAAAATCATGATCAAAAAGATTATGGCTATTACAGGAACAAGGGCAGAATATGGTATCTGGCGACCTGTTTTTAAGGCAATAGATGCGAACCCATCTTTAAGCCTTTTCCTGATAGTTACAGGCAGCCACCTCTCAACTGTCTTTGGGATGACCATTGATGAGATATATCGGGATGGGTTTTTGATTGCTGAAAAGATTGATATTATCCCTGAACAAGAAAAACAAGGAAACAAGTGGTCAGATTCAAGCAGAGATACAGCTATATCCATAGGTAAATGTATCATCGGTATAGCAGAGGCAATCCAACAAATACAGCCGAATATTATTCTAATCCTTGGCGACCGCGGCGAGATGCTATCTGGTGCAATTGCTGCCACTTACATGAATATCCCCATTGCCCATCTGCATGGTGGAGAGGTTTCAGGCAGTATTGATGAAGGGATCAGACATGCCATAACCAAGCTTAGCCATATCCATTTTCCGGCAACAAGAAAAAGTGCCCAAAGGATTATCAGCATGGGGGAGGACAAAAGGCGGGTTTTTCTTGTGGGTGCACCCAGCTTAGATACGATATTGAATGAGCTGCTGCTGCCAATAGAGGATATAAGAAAACAGTTTAGCCTGAAGGAAGATTTCATCCTGCTTGTCCAACACCCTGTGGTTACAGAGGTTGATGATGTAGAAAGACAGATACGATCGACTATGGAGGCTGTTGTCAGCATAGGAATGCAGGCAATAGTTCTTTATCCAAATGCAGATACTGGCTCACAAACGATTATACGGATAATTAACGAGTTTCATAACCCTCCAATGATTCAGGCAGTTAAGAGCCTGCCACATAAGACATATTTGAGCTTGATGAAATACGCACGAGTATTAGTTGGGAATTCAAGCAGCGGTATAATTGAGGCAGCATCCTTCCATTTGCCAGTGGTAAATATAGGCACAAGACAACAGGGCAGACAACGAGCAGCAAATGTTATTGATGTGAATTGCAAAAAAGAGAAGATTGTCGAGGCAATTAAATTTGCTATCTCTGATGAGGAATTTAAGGCTAAGGTTAAAAGGTGTAAAAATCCATATGGTGACGGAAAAGCAAGCAAAAGGATTGTAGAAGTATTGAGCAGCATAGAGATCGATAATCAATTGTTGCAGAAGCTGAACGTTTACTAATACCTCATGACTCTAATCTCAGAGGTGCAGGGCATCACTCACCCAAAAGGTATAGATGGCGAATAGATTGATGAGAAATGCTCAACCAATCTATTTCCGTCATCTACATCTTTTTGGTGGGCAATGCCCACCCTACCCTGGGAGACAAACGGGGTCACACCTCGAAGGTTGAACCATAAAGAATTTATTGTTTTTCAAGGTTTTGTCTCTTTTAACTGCCTTTTTTGTCTCTTTTCTCTGCCTTTTTTTCCTTCATGGTTTTTACTGGTTTTTTCTTGGTTTCCTTTTTGGGAGATTGCTCTTTACTCATAAATTTTTCCCTCCTTTACGATTATTGTCTGATATTCACAAAGTCGTTGATGTAATATATTGCTTAACGACTGAGATTATCTGCTGCCAACAGTATAGCACGCGAACATTCAAAAAACCACTAAACTTTTATAGGGCACAAAACTTTGAAAAACCACACACTGTTGGTGGTCAGATGCAGCGACTTGTAGGTGCTACAATAGCTTGCGAAACTTTTCAACGGTAAGACCGGCATCATTAACTATACCGCTCATTGTGTAAGCATCAACTGGATTGCTTGCGAGGAATTGTGAGAAAACGAATACCATCAGACATTACAATATGCTTTCCTTGACGAACAATCTGAAAGCCTGCTTTCTCTAATGCACCTACAGCACGAAGATGATTAACACCAGAAATCTTTGGCATCTTTAGACAGCCACCTCTACATATCTTGCCTCAACATCTCTAATCGATTCAACCACAGCAGCCGAATATTCAGCAATTGCATCACGAATATTTTCGAGAGCCTCTTGTTCCGTTTTTCCCTGCGACCAACATCCTGGCAGCCCAGGACAAGATATGCTATACCCTTCATCTGTTCGTCTCAAAACTACTTTATATTGCATAATCGAATCTCCATAGCAGAAATATTTTCTTTGTGCACCTAACATATTATACCATTTTATGTCTCAATAGTCAAGATTTATCTTGACTTGAGTCTTTAGACAGGATTACAGGATGAACAGGATTTTTTAATGCCATCTAAAACATCTGAGGCAATAAGAGACAATGTTCCCTTCTCCTCTGCCTTTATATCCCCGGCTGATCCATGCAAGAATACACCAAGCCTTGCTGCTTCTGGAACAGATAACCCTTGAGCTATCAATCCGCTGATCATCCCGGTAAGGACATCCCCGCAACCAGCTGTAGCCATACCCTGATTACCGGTTGGGTTTATCCAGATATTGCCTGAAGGGTCAGCAATAATGGTTCTGACACCCTTGAGTACCACTGTAGTATCATTCTCTTCTGCAAATTTTTGGGCAATATCTATTCGATTATCAAGGACATCTTTTGCGGTACATCCAAGCAGGTAAGCCATTTCCCCTGGATGAGGGGTGATAACTGCTGGTGCGTTTTTGTGTTTCAGAACATTTGTCTGCCCGGCAATAGCAAATAAGGCATCTGCATCTATTACCATTGGTGTTTTTAGATGAAGGATAAGACGTTCCAGCAGCTTTTTAGTATCCTCATCCCTGCCAATACCAGGTCCCATGGCGATTACATCCATATCCTCACAAAAGCTCAGTATCTTTTCATACCCTTGCTGACTGAATGTAGATGAGGATGTTTGTGCCAGGGGAAGGGTCATAACCTCGGTTAACTTTATCTCCATTATCTGATTCAAGCTTTCAGGAATGCCCAGAGTTACCAGCCCGGCTCCAATTCGCAAGGCAGCTTCACTGCAAAGGGCAGCAGCTCCGGTCATGCCAATTGAGCCAGCAAGGATAAATACCTTGCCGCACAATGCCTTATGAGCATCAACAGGACGATGAGGGACATGGGATGCCATCTCTTTTGGTGTAAGAAGATTTATCTTGATGCTTTCTTGATTAAGAAGTGATTTGGGAAAGCTTATATTGGCAACAATCAGCCGGCCAGTATATTTAATCCCGGGCGGGATTATCAACCCAAGTTTGGGAAGGCCAAAGGTTATTGTCATGGCTGCCTGAACTGTATGCCCAAGAGACATGCCTGTATCAGCATCAAGCCCGGATGGGATATCAATGGCAGCTACTGGAATATCAAGGGTATTGACAATATCGATTATCAATGCAAACAATCCCTTTACCTCTCCAGAGGCTCCAGTCCCAAGCAAGGCATCTATGATTAATCCAGCATGTTTTAATTCAAGGGTAACAGCATTCAGCTCATCCTCAGAGCCAATAACCTGGATAGGAACCCCAAATTGTCTGGCAGCCTTCAGGTTTATCAGGGCATCACCCTTTATCCTCTCCTCTGGAACAAGGAGATAAATCTTTACCCTTGCCCCATGATTGAAAAGATGTCTGGCAACAACAAACCCATCCCCGCCATTATTGCCGCTGCCGCATAAAACAGCTATTTTTTTGCCTTCTACCTGCTGAAGGTATTCCTTTATGGATAGAAATGCCTGTATCCCGGCATTTTCCATCAAGATAGCACCTGATATGCCATATTGTAATGGTATAGCTTGATCAATCTCCTGCATCTGCTTACGTGTTACAACCTTCATTGGAAACCACCAGATAAATGGATATGCATCTTGCTATCAAGGAAATGCGGAATTAAAATTACAGCTCTTTTCGCGCCTTTTCACACCTTTTCACGCCTTCCTTCCTTGTCTCCGCATTCCGCATTCTCACTTCTGCACTTCTACTTAATACCCTGTCTTCTTAACAGCCACGGCAAAGGCAGTAGCAAAATGCTCTGAATGAGAAAGACTGATATAGATGGTATGAGCTTGAAGGCTGGCAGCCAGGTATTTTGCCTTTCCATAAAGCCGAATCTCTGGAGCACCTGTAAGTGGATCAGTTATTACTTCAATATTCTTCAAAGGTATCATTGGCCAGCCAACACCAAGGGATTTCAATACTGCCTCTTTTGCAGCAAATCGTGCAGATAGATGTTCATAACTCCGTTTCTTGCTCTGACAGTATTTAACCTCACTGTCTGTAAATACCCGCTCAAAAAACCTTCGTCCAAACCGCAGAACACTCTTCTTCATTCGCAGAATCTCTACTATATCCACACCAATTCCACAAACCATATCCCCTCCTTTTAGGAAGTCTGTCCTATTATCAACACAGTACACCAGTCACCAGTGCAGCAGTCAAATTCTTTACTGGTGCTCTGGTGCTCTAATGCTCTCTGTGGTTTCAGCCTTATTGATCAAACCTTATCTCTACTGCCCTGGCATGGGCATCAAGCCCTTCTATCTTTGCCATTCTCATGATATCATCCTTGAATGTATCAAGCTCTTGTTTGCTCCAGCATACCAGACTGGTCTTTTTAACAAAGTCATCAACTGTAAGTGGAGAAGAGAACCTTGCTGTTCCTGATGTTGGCAGAACATGACTTGGCCCGGCAAAATAATCTGCTACAGATTCAGGGGTATGCTCACCCATGAGAATACAGCCGGCATGTTCTATCCTGCCAAGCAGCTCCCATGGGTTTTTGACATGAATCTCTAAGTGCTCACTGGCAAAGGTATTAGCCATGGATATTGCCTCATCAATACTTTCAACAACAATAATGGCACTATTGTTTAAGGCTTTTTCTATAATCTCCCTGCGGCTTAAGCCTTGTATTTGTTTTTCTATTTGCTCCACTACCCTTGAGGCAATCTCTTGAGATGTAGTCACCAGGATGGAGGAGGATAATGGGTCATGCTCTGCTTGAGCCAATAAATCAGCTGCCAAAAACACTGGGTTGGCTTCTTCATCGGCAATGATGGCTATCTCGGTTGGGCCGGCAATCATATCTATGGCTACATGTCCATAGACTGCCTTCTTGGCTAAGGTAACATAAATATTCCCAGGTCCAACTATCTTATCTACCTTTGGAATAGTCTGTGTTCCAAAAGCCATGGCTGCAATTGACTGGGCACCGCCAACCTTATAGATCTCGTTTATCCCAATGACATGAGCAGTAGCCAGAATATAAGGGGATACCTGACCATCATGTCCTGGTGGGGTGCAGAGAACTATCTGGTTTACCCCGGCTACCTTAGCCGGCATGGCTGTCATCAAGACAGTGGATACCAATGGTGCACTTCCTCCAGGGATGTAGATACCTACGCGTTCAATAGGCCGATATAATTGAGCAAGTGTGCCGCCATTTGTCTCTACCACCATCCATGAGTTTCGCAACTGTTTAATATGGAATTTGGTGATATTTGTAGAAGCAAGCCTGATAGTATCTAAAAATTCCTTTTCCACCTGGGCATAAGCATTCCTTATCTCTGTAGAACTAACCTTGATAGCCTTTGGGGTTAATTTCACCCCATCAAACCTCTGTGTATATTTGATTAATCCCTTATCCCCGGTAGCGGCTACATCATTGATTATTTCATGAACAGCAAGATTAGCCTCTGTATTTCGAAGCAAAAGATTTGTCCGAGCAAGTAGCTCATTAATCCTTGCTTTTTCCTTATCATCCCATGAATGCAGGATATTTACCATTGTGACAACTCCTTGTTGTAAGCTTTTAGCAGTTAGCCGTTAGCTTTTAGCATTGAGAAATAACACAAGCAAGATGCTTGTGTTACCCTTTCTCCCCTTAACAAAAGGGGTGCAAGTATCAGTCCCCCTTTATTAAGGGGGATAGGGGGTTGTTATTCACTTTTTGTGTTGCAACACAGGTAGGGAACGGTCACGAACCGTTTCCTACCTCACCCAAGACACAAGGGGCATTTTCGATAAGCATGATGTGCAACATTCGTATGATTTTTTTCGACCTTGTTGTCAGACTTGGACATGTACTTAAATGAATAACCTTCTCCTGCGGATCAATAACAAACTTTCTGTCTGTAACAGGAGAAAAAACAACCAACAAATCATTCTTCTCGTGATCATACATCTTTTTTATCCTCCCCAGTTATATGATAATACTCGATGTTCAAGTTTTTTAACCTACGATTCTTTCGGTCAAAAATAGGCGTGGGGACAAGCCCCGCAGCTACCCCACAATGACGAAAAGGCGAAAAGGCGAAAAGGCGAAAAAAGTGTTACCTCGTTTTGAACCATGCCCAAAAATAGATGAGTGAAACGAAGTTTCACTCAATCCTCCACATTACGAATTGAACGCATCAAGTAGTACACAATAAGAGACATGAAAGACGTTGCAATCAGTTTCTCACGGTGTTCTGGTGACTGGTGCACTTGCTTGGTCACCAGTAAAAACTTGAACATCGAGTGTAATATCTATTTTTTTCCCCCACTCCGATACGAGATAGTCACATCATACCTTGTCTCACCCTTTACATCCTTGCCAATACCAAAGACAGCCTCTGCCCCATTCCTGAATATCTCCTTAAACCCAACTGCATAGCCATCAATCGTATCAGCCTCAAGCATCAAGCTATACACCCCGACAATAATAGGTATCTCTATCCCGCCAAACCCTCGGTATCCCTTTTCAGAGTAATAGCCTGCCCCAAGACAGCTTTGTCCCTCAAAAAACCTTGATTTTAATGGATAGCCGCTAACCAATGAGATCCCATGCTGTGACTCCTGTTCCTTTTTTCGGGCATCATAAAAGTTATAGTACATATCCAGGCTCATATCCCTGGTAAGCCGATGCTTTAACCCAATGCCAAGCCCGGCTATCCGTATCTCCATCCCCTCAACTGGCAGACCGAGTTTAAGGATAAACCCTTCCGGATACCTTGCCGCCAGAAAACATTCTCCGGGTGAAACCATATTATTGGTTTGTATGGATAAAAGCTCAAGCGAGGGCAGGGGCTCTTTTCGCGGGACAACCGTTTCCCTTAAAGAAAGGTTAACCTTTGTCTGCTGACTGCTTTCGATGATAATCCTTCTGCTTTTTGTGGCAAATCCTGGTTTGGCTACCTTGAGCCAGTATTTTTGTGGGGCAATATCTGTAACCAGCAGGGGCGTTACCCCTTTTAATATCCCATTCAGATAAACATAGGCTGAAGATGGTTCAGAGGTAACAAAGAGTGAGCCTGAGACAGGTATCTCCTTTGGCTTCTCCTGAAGGGAGATAATCATCAGGGAAAGGTTTAAAAAGGAATAATCAGGATTAACAAATTGAAGCATCTCTTCGTAATGGTAATGATCAGGGCTGTCAATCCTGATGGTTAGCTCATCCTCATTATTCTTGAATAAAAGCGGGGTACATCCAATCCCTTTATCGTTTATAGTTATTTGTGCTGATGGTGGGGTTGAGGTAATGATCATCTCTCGATTACCCTTGCCCCAGACAACCGGCATCTTCCTTACTTCATCCCTTGTCCTGACAGTTTTACCCTTGACTAAAACAACACTGCACTCTTGAGGTGATGCTTTGGCTATTCTCAACAGCCCCACTTTCTTGCCCTTGTGGAACACATCAAGCATGTTGCCATCTGCCAATCCAGACAGGCTGCCCACATTTATGACAGCATTTCGTCCCTTTGCTGCCTTTACCTGACACCTTAACTCATATTCTGACAGGAATATATCCAGAATCTTACCCCTAATCCCGGCTAAAGCTGTTCTGCCGGTATCAATAAAGCTGGTATTAATTACCATAGAATCATCCTGCTGAATAAAGTTTCCTGTAACCAGTATATCTGCATCCAAAATTTTACCAAGCACATACGACTTTTGCCGACTAATCTCCCCAACAGCCTGCATTGATTTTGAAGTAAGTATCCTATCCACATCTGCCCTGTCCAACACCTCATTATTGCCCTGAGACAAAACATCCTCTAACAGCTTTCTAACCGTATCCTTCCCCTCTATAGCCTGAGAAGTGTGAGAAGTGCGAGAAAGGCTCATGTCTTTAGGCTCAAGGATAGCAATCCTGGCTGCCCAGCCTTGAGATGAAAAGGCAAAAAACAGCAGACAAAGCAATAAATTGACAATGATTTTATTAATCATACATGCCACCATCCCTTAAGTTCAAGCTACAAAATCATAAATATTATAGCATGAAACAAAGATTTCTGCAATAGTTTTGTTTGATAAATTGCAAAATGAGGCAAAATATTATTACCACAAAGACATGGTGAACAATAAGGATTGCGACGGGTAGGAAGGGCACCAGGCATCAGGACACCAGGACACCAGACACCGTGAGAAACTGATATTTGATGAAAAAAGAATTGCGACCGACTGGTGCACTGATACCTGGTGCTCTGG
>JASEHA010000071.1 GCA_030018795.1 bacterium | reverse complement strand
ACATGCTCTCTTGCCTTTTTTACGCCTTTTACGCCTTCTTTGGGCAATTCTATGACGATTGTGTGATTTGAATTTTGCTTTATCGAATATTCAGTGGTGACTGGTGCACTGGACTAATTGCAACGTCTTTCACGTCTCTTATTGTGTACTACTTGATGCGTTCAATTCGTAATGGGAGAGAGGAAGACATGACGAAAAAGGCTGATATTTGTTGATATCGAATTGTTTGACAGGAGTGGCAGGAGGAAATTGCCAAGAGAGAGCAGGATTCGATAGGAAACTGATTGTAACGTCTCTTATTGAGCCACTCTGGCAGTATGATAAGTCAGACACATACCACAGACAAGGATGTCTGTGCCTCTACCGTATTTTGTAGATAGGAGTAACACAATGAATGTACTGGATATTCCAAAAGCGTATGAACCTCATGATGTAGAAGGGAAATGGTATAGATACTGGGAAGAAAATAATTGTTTTGTGCCAGATCAAGCTGAACATGCTCTGCAAAAAGAATGTTTTTCTATGGTTATTCCGCCGCCAAATGTGACTGGCTCGCTCCATATGGGACATGCCTTGAATAATACTATTCAGGATATTCTGGCTCGATGGAAACGGATGCAAGGGGTCAATGTCCTTTGGGTGCCAGGTACTGATCATGCTGGTATTGCTACCCAGAATGTGGTGGAGAGAGAGTTGAAAAAGCAGGGATTAACCCGAAATGATCTGGGACGAGAAGGGTTTGTTGAGCGTGTATGGGAGTGGAAAAAGCAGTATGGAGATATAATTATCCAGCAATTGAAACGGCTTGGTTCTTCCTGCGATTGGTCACGGATAAGGTTTACTATGGATGATGGCCTGTCAAAAGCAGTCCGAGAGGTTTTTGTTCGGCTTTATGAGGAAGGGCTTATCTATCGGGATAATTATATTGTTAATTGGTGTCCCAGGTGTCATACTGCCCTCTCAGATATTGAGGCTGAGCATAAGGAGATGAATGGACACCTGTATTATCTCAGGTATCCTATTGAGGAGATGCTTACAGACAAGATGTTCACAGACAGGGATGTCTGTGCTACCGGTGCTACTGGTGCTACCAGAAAGTATATCGTTGTCGCTACTACCAGGCCAGAGACCATGCTTGGCGATACCGCAGTTGCGGTAAATCCAGAGGATGAGCGGTATCAGGGTTTGATTGGGAAATATGTAATCCTGCCTGTGTTAAATCGCAGGATACCTATTATTGCTGATTCCTTTGTCGAGCCTGAGTTTGGTACTGGTGCGGTAAAGGTTACCCCTGCCCATGACCCAAATGATTTTGAGATTGGCAAAAGACATAATCTGCCGCAGATAAATATCCTGAATCCTGATGCAACCATGAATGAAAATGCTGGCTGCTACCAGGGGCTTGATCGATATGACTGCCGCAAACATCTGATGCAAGACCTGCAAGAGCAGGGGCTTGTAGAAAGGATTGAAGAGTATGCCTTATCTGTAGGACACTGCTATCGATGCCATACCATTGTCGAGCCATATCTTTCACCCCAATGGTTTGTTAAAATGAGCGGACTTGCAGAAGAGGCAATCAAGGCTGTAGAGGATGGACGGATAGAGTTTGTGCCCAGGAGCTGGGAAAAAACATACTTTGAATGGATGAGAAATATCAAGGATTGGTGTATCTCCCGTCAGATATGGTGGGGACATCGTATTCCAGTCTGGTATTGCCAGCAATGCGGCAGAGTATTGGTTGAGAGAAAGGATCCTGTGAGAGATTGCTCTGCCTGTGGTGGTGAATTAAAACAGGATGAGGATGTGCTTGATACATGGTTTTCATCTGCCCTCTGGCCATTCTCCACGCTTGGCTGGCCTGATAATACCCTTGACCTCAAGCAGTTTTATCCTACCAGCGTTCTTTCTACTGGCTTTGACATCATCTTTTTCTGGGTTGCTCGAATGATCATAATGGGCTTGAAGTTTCAAGGTGATATTCCCTTTCATAAGGTTTATATTCATGCCCTGATTCGTGATGCTGAGGGTCAAAAGATGAGTAAATCAAAGGGGAATGTTATTGATCCGCTTCATGTTATCGATGATTATGGTACTGATGCCCTCAGATTTACCCTATTAATTATGGCTGTCCAGGGACGAGATATATTGCTTGCTGAGGAACGAATTGAAGGGTATAAGCACTTTTGTAATAAGATATGGAATGCAGCCAGGTTTATCCTCATGAATCTGGACGACTACGATGGTCAGGCTGTAAAAGGAATCACACCGGAAATAGCTGATGAGTGGATAGTTTCACGGCTTAATCAGACAATTGCTCAGGTTACTCAAGGGCTGGAATCCTTTAACTTTGCAGAGGCTTCTGCCATTGTCTATCATTTTGTCTGGCATGAGTATTGTGATTGGTATCTTGAATTGGTTAAGCCAAGACTGAGACAGGATGGTGTGGCAAGGAAAACAGCCCAATATCTGATAGCAACAACCTTTGAGTCTATATTAAAGCTGCTTCATCCATTCATGCCGTTTATTACTGAGGAGTTGTGGCAAAGACTACCGGAAAATAGTGAGCAGGAAAAAGGGACAACAATCATGCTCTCTAAATGGCCAGAGTCAGGAGCAATTAATACCAGAGCTATTGAGGATATGGAATTGGTCATGGAGGTGGTTAGTGCTATCCGCAATATCCGCTCCATGATGAATATTGGGCTGAAAACAAACCTGCCCATGATTGTGGTCAAGCATTCATTAGAAGAGACGGCTGATGTGCTTAAATCATGCATTGAGTATGTCAGACGTCTTGGCAATATAGAAACAATTGTTTTTGACCCTGAAGCAGAAAAACCAGATGCTTCAGCTGTGGTTGTAGCCAAAGGCATGGAGATTTACATCCCTCTAAAGGGATTAATTGATATAGAAAAGGAAAGGATGCGGCTTGGGAAGCAGATTGAAGAGGTAATGCAGGGATTAAAAGGTGTTCAGGCTAAACTAAATAATCCAGGCTTTGTTGATAAGGCACCCTGCGAGGTGGTAGATAAGGTAAGGGAACAGGGGGGATTGCTTGAGGCAAAAAAGAGGAGCCTTGAGGAGAATTTGAGGATGTTGGGGTGATTAACCTGAAATCGGCAAGTAAATGGGGTAGGTGTAGCCTAAGATTCTATCTTGGTTGTAATTACGATATTTCATGCTGATAAAAATACCAACATAGAATGTTGGGCTACAATCTTAACCTATTGTTTGCCTTAGGCATTTTAGATTGTAGGCACTTGCCGATTTTCAGGATTAAGAAATAGAACACGGATTAAACGGATTAACAGGAGATAAATCAAAAAATCCGTGAATATCCGTTTAATCCGTGTCATCTGTGTTCTATTAAAATTAAGGAGGAATATTATGGAGTGTTCAACGAGTCCAGACGGCAAGGGTTTTGCCTTGCCAACGCAAGAGGAGTATGTTCAGGAGTATGAGCGGTTAAAGGAGATTGTCAGCAAGAAACGGGATGAGGGGTATGAGATTGTAGTGGTAGTTGGTGTTGGGTTTGTGGGTGCAGTTATGGCTGGGGTGGTAGCAGATAGTGTGAATAAACAGACCGGAAAACCAGGAAAGTTTGTTATTGGTATGCAGCGTCCCTCAATTCGGTCTTTCTGGAAGATACATTATCTGAATGAGGGCATTTCTCCGGTTAAGGCAGAGGATCCAGAGGTAGATGAGATGATCCATCGATGTGTAAAGGAAAAGGAAACGCTTATTGCTACCTATACACACGATGCCCTTAAATTGGCTGATGTGGTGGTGGTAGATGTTCAGTGCGACTATCTCAAAGAATCTATGGGTGATCTTTCTACCGGACATGCAGATATGGATGCCTTGAAAAAATCTATCCGAGTTATTGGACAAAATATTGAGGCAGATGCTCTTGTTTTAATTGAGACTACCGTTGCCCCTGGCACAACTGAGTTTGTTGCCTATCCTATTCTACAAGAAGAGTTTAAGAATAGAGGGATTCAGTCTGATCCATTGCTTGCCCATTCCTATGAACGGGTTATGCCTGGACGGGAGTATGTTAAATCCATTCGTGACTTCTGGCGGGTTTGCAGCGGGGTGAATAAGGAGAGTCGGGAGAGGGTAACCAAATTTCTTAATGAGGTGCTTAATACAGAGCAGTATCCCTTGACTGTTCTGGACAGACCCATTGAATCTGAGACAGCCAAGATAATTGAAAATAGCTTTCGGGCAACCATGCTGGCATTTCTTGATGAATGGAGTCTGTTTGCCGAACAAAATGGGATAGATCTCATCAAGGTTGTTAATGCTATAAAGGTAAGGCCAACCCATAGCAATATTATCTTTCCTGGACCTGGTATTGGCGGGTATTGCCTGCCAAAGGATGGGGCATTGGGGGCATGGGCGTATAATAATATCCTTGGATTTGATGATAAAATCTTCAAGATGACTACTATGGCTATAAATATCAATGATACACGCAGCCTTCATGTAGCTGAACTTGTCCATGAGGCATTAAAGGGTATGGGCAAGGTGATTAAGGATGCTAATATCCTTTTAATGGGTGCTTCCTATCGAAAGGATGTTGGAGATACCCGCTACAGCGGCTCAGAGGTTGTTGTTCGCAAGCTCACAGAAATGGGGGCGAATGTTTCTGTTCATGACCCTTATGTGTCCCATTGGTGGGAGCTTGAAAAACAGGATACGTATCCGTCACCAGGACATTCATGGTCAAGATTCTTCCAGAATCAGGAAGGATTAACAGACTTGAGGGTGCAGCAGGATTTAACTGTCTGCCTGAAAAGCAGCACCTCTGGCAAAGGCATTGATTGTGTAATCTTTGCAGTTCCACATGAGGAATATCTCCAGCTTGAACCAAAAAGTCTGGTAGAGCTGGTTGGCAAGCCTGTGGCAATTGTTGATTGCTTCTGTATCCTTTCTGATGCAAGGATCAAGGAATACCTGAGATTGGGATGCGAGGTTAAGGGTATGGGCAGGGGACATATTCCACGATTGAAGCAGGAATGTTCGTAAAGGTTGAGCGTATAGTGCCGCGTTAACCATCAATTGTCAGTAGGGGCAGGAGTGAGCCCCTCTACTCTGGCAGAGGTAGCACCTCTGCCAGTATGATGAGTCATCCACATACCACAGATAAGGATGTCTGTGCCATCTAAAAATCGCAATTTGTGCCAGTATTGAGTATAACATGAATCATAATTTTATTGAGCTTTTTGAGATAAAAAAGATATACCCTGTTGGCAAAGCAAGCTTTGCTGCCTTGAAAGGGATATCTCTATCTATTCAAAAGGGTGAGTTTGTAGCCATAATGGGTGCCTCTGGCAGCGGGAAGTCTACCTTGATGAATATCGTCGGATGCCTTGATAGCCCTACATCTGGCAGCTATCTGTTGGATGGAGAGGATGTAGCCATGAATAATGACAAGGAGCTGGCATTAATAAGAAATAAAAGAATCGGCTTTGTTTTTCAGTCATTTAATCTATTGGGAAAACAGAGTGCCTTAGATAATGTGCTGCTGCCATTGCTGTATTCTGGTGACTGCTCAAGGAAAAACAGAAGAAGAATAGCCTCTGAGACACTTAAGATGGTGGGTCTTTCTGCCAAACTAAGGAATAAGCCTTCTGAGATGTCTGGTGGAGAACGGCAGAGGGTTGCTATTGCCAGAGCATTGGTCAATAACCCTGAGATTATCTGTGCAGATGAGCCGACAGGAAACCTTGACAGCCAGACAAGCCATGAGATAATGGAGATATTGCTTGACTTAAACAAAAAGGGTAGAACCATAATTTTGGTTACCCATGAGGCAGATATTGCCGCTTATGCAGAACGAGTTATCAGGATGAGGGATGGGGGGATTGTATGAACCTTTTCGACTGTATCATCTTTTCATTCAGCAGCCTTATCCAGCATAAACTAAGGTCATGCCTGACTATGCTTGGCATGGTCATAGGCGTATTTGCCATAACCACTGTCCTTGCTGTCTCAAAGGGTGGTAAGCAGCTTATCATAAGTGAGTTTTTGACAGCAGGAACAAATATCGTCATGGCTTTCAATGCTCAGATGGAGACGAGAACGGATAAGTTTGCCTGTTTGACTGAAGAGCAGGTTATGGCCATGAAGGAAATAATCCCACAGATAGACGACCTTTCCCCAGTACACCTCCTACAGACACTCTTAAAGGTAAAGGGTAGGATGAAACAAATAACAGTTTTTGGTGGGCCGGAAAACTTTTTCCGTGTCAGGGGGATAAAGGCTTCTTCCGGTAGAATGTTTACAGGCGATGAGGTTGTCCGTTACGAAAAGGTTTGTGTGGTTGGCAAGGAGCTTTTTTATGACCTGTTTGGAAAGACTAAAAGACTGGGGCAGGAGATTAAGATAGAGGGAACATACTTTCGGGTAATTGGGGTAATGGAGCATAAAATAGAGTTTGGCCCCATAAACATCAATGACGCCATTGGGATTCCTTCATCCTGTGCCATGAGACTTCTTGGCACCCGTGATATATATGCGGTGCAATTTCTGGCAAAGGAAGGGGCCTCTATCCCTTTGCTCAAAAAGAGGATAAAAACTCATCTCAGACAAATATTTGGCGGAAAAGATAATTTCGATGTCCATTCAGTGGATGAAATACTTTCAATGCTGGATAAGGTAATGGGTGTTATCTCTATTGTTTTGGGTAGTATTGCCGGGATTTCCATCTTGGTCGGAGGGATTGGTATCATGAATATCATGCTTGTCTCGGTTCGTGAGAGAACGCGTGAGATTGGGATAAGAAAAGCCTGCGGTGCGACAAAGGACAATATCCTTTTGCAGTTTTTGATAGAATCCCTGACCCTGTGCTCACTTGGCGGCGGGCTGGGGATATTGGCCAGCATTGGTCTGGTATTGATAATCTCTACTGTGTTTAAGATAGCCTTTTTTATTTCAGGTATAGCAATTATTATTGGATTGGGGTTCTCCTGTCTTGTTGGTATCTTCTTTGGGGTTTATCCGGCATACATAGCTGCCAGACTTAATCCAGTGGAGGCACTGAGGTATGAGTAGTAAAATTTTAAGTTTATGCCTGATTTTTTTCTTTGTTACAACAAAAGGCTCCTGGGCTGAGACTGCCCATAGCCTCACCCTGCAGGAAGCAATCCAAATAGGGCTAAACAATAGCCGGGAATTGACGCTGGTCAATCTGCAGCAGGAGATGACTGAGGCATCTTTGAAGGAAACACTATCTCAGGTATATCCGAAGATAACCGCTGATATAAATTCTTCTTATAACAATTTGAGAGAGGTAAAATCGCCTGAGTCTATAGAAGGATATAGCAACAATCCATCCCTTTCCCTGAACCAGATCCTCTGGACAGGCGGCAAGGTGAGCAATGCCATCAGGTGTGCCCATGAGGAAATAAGGATCTCTTTGTTGAAAATAGATCAGGCAAAGAATGAAATTATTTACAAAATCGCCACCTCTTGTTGGAATCTTAAAAAGGCCATTGAGCTAAAGAAGGCTTGCGAAAAAAGGCTGGAGTATGCCAGCTCAATCATGGAGATTGCCTCTGCTAAATGCAAAGAGGGTTTTATCCCAGAGGTAGAAATGATGAAGCAGGAGGTAAATCTGGCCTGTGCAAAGGAGGAGTTGATAAAAACATCATGCCGAAAAAAGGTGGCAGAGGATAATCTTAGAAGCCTGTTGAAGATAGAGGGGGAGATAAATATCAAGGATGAGCCAGCCTTTGTTTCGCTAAATGTAGATGAAGAGAAGATAATATCAGAGGCAATAACCAATAATCCAGAGATTGCTGCCATGGAGGCAGGGGTAAAGAGTAAAGAATTGCAGGTAAAGATAATCAAGGCAGATTATTTTCCAGGGGTCAATCTGACTGGAGGCTATAACTGGAGCGGTAAGGATAGGGATGGATTTAAAAAAAGCCTTAAGGATGTCTCAAGAGACTCATGGAGAATAGGGATAAACATCCATGTGCCGATATTCAACGGTTTTTATACAGCATCTAAGGTAAAAGAGGCAGAGCTTGGTTATAAAACAGTAGCAGAAAATTTCAATAACATGAAAGAGAAGATTGCATTGGAGATAAGGGAGATTCTTGCCAGATTATTGGAGGCAGAGATGAGGGTACATGTCTCTGAAAAGAACAGGGATCTGGGAAATGAGATATTGAGGGTAACAAGGATAAGATATGAACTTGGGTTAGCCACTATCACGGATGTAAAAGAGGCAGAGGAGATATTTGTTCGCTCCTCTACCATACAGATTGAGGCTGTGATTGATTATAATCTGTGCCGGATGAATCTGATGAGGGTTATGGGGAGGATAGAAGAAGAGTCCATAAAAGTCTTATAAGATTTATCTTTTAAAGTTCTGCAAAATAGAATTAAAAAATTCCGACCTGTGCGGTTGAAATTTACCACACAGGTTATATTTTTGTAGACATAATGTATTTTTTCGAGTATAATTAAATTATCCCAGAAAAGAACCCCCTCATTAAGAAAAAAGGGAGGGGAATGTTATGAAGAACTACAAGATTAAAGTAAACGTGGAGTTTGTAGAATGCAATGAAGAAGTAGATGCAGCTCCAAGAGAGAAGCAGGCTGGCGGATTTGAATTTAATATATCAGAAGCAACAGCAATCAGTATAGACAAATGTGAGCAGGCATTATTAATCGTAAACTATGAAGCAGTGAGGGATGCACTATCAAAACATTTCGACCTGTGCGGTTGAAAATAGCTATCAGTTTTATCGCATTATCCACGAAATTCA
>JASEHA010000070.1 GCA_030018795.1 bacterium | reverse complement strand
ATGGCAAAGAAGCTGGGGATTCTGGGCAACTGATGCTAGTAATTATTGGAAAAACATACCTGAATTGACATCTCAAGGCACAGTAGCCGTGCAAGAAGGAATCATAGAACTGGTATTACCGCTAAATGTACTTAACCACCCATCTAAATTTACTATAAAGTCAGGAGTGAATTATTATCTGGAGAATAGTTTTGAGGGAAGGTTAGATATAATGCAGGGATTTGTTGCCTGTTTATCTCCAGTAACCGTTGACCTGAAGATAAATGGCACAACCTCTGCTGTTACTGATGCTGGCGGCACATTAACATTAACATGTAATTCATCACCCGGCGGCAGGACAGAGTTTTATTACTATCTGGATAAGGGTGTTATTGGGGTATTGGAGTCAGAGGATATACCAGTTCCCGGGACATTCTTTGAGGTAGATAACTCACATACCGATGAAGAGCCAGGATTAGGTCAAATTAAACGGACTACTGAATTTAATGGTCCATCTGTTACTGGACATCTTCTTATCAAGGCAATAGATGTGGTTACAGGCACATCATCTTACGCTGCGGTTGATTTTACTCAACCTGCATATAGCCAGTCAATCTCAGGTGAGGTTAGCGTAGATGGCAGCCTGGCAGCAAATATCATTGTAATGGCTCAATCTGGTGATGAAGAATTTGTAGTCATTACAAATAGTAACGGTCAATATACACTTAATTTGCCAGTTGGAAGCTGGGTAATATATGCACTCATGCTTGGCCATCCCTTCTCAAATCCACAGGAGGTTTATGTAAAAGAAAATGTACAAAAAACAGGGATAGACTTTGATATTACTACCTCAGGGCTAACCACTATTTGTGGGGTAGTAACCTCAGATGGCAAACCTGCTGAAGGGGTTGAGGTGCAGGCCAATAATGACTGGGGCGAAAATAAAAATAGAAATGGAGAAAGAATGTCCATAATGACAGATAGCAGTGGTAATTATACCCTGCATGTTAAACCAGATGGGACATATACCGTAAGGGCAAAGAAAGCTGGTTATAATTCAACCCCACAAGGAACCAATGTTTCTTCTTTCCCTGCATCTAATGTAGATTTTGCATTAACCTTGAATAAGTCGACTATTATTGGTACGGTTACTGGCAGCGGCGGGATATTGGGTGCAGAGATATCTGCTTCTACTTATGGATATTCTGAGCAGGAAGCTATGACTAATCTTTATGGACATTATATGGTTTATGTCCCTGAAATGAGTTATTCGTGGAAAATTGAAGCTGGAAAGCCAGGTACTGCATATTCTTTTATATATGGTGTAGCATCAGGTGATGAGGATGTAGACCTTAGCCTCCAATGGCATGATGGCACTATCTCAGGAACGGTTTATGCACCTGGTGGTACTACGACACTTGGTTTTGTCCATGTATCAGCTGATATGATGAACGAAGGGATATGGGATAGCTCTCGAGTATTTAGCAATCCAGATGGAAGCTATCAATTACCAGTATTAGCAGGACAAGCTTATAAAATTAATGCTTATAAGGAAGAATATCATTATCCAGGAACAATAGCAACAACATCAGCCTCTAATGTTGATATTATTATGTTTTCTGGCCCTGACCTTGAGATTTATAAGTGGGGACCGGGTGAGGTTGTGCCAGGATGTGAGATTTCTTATGATATTAATTTCCAGAATGTTAGCAATGAAAGTGCTTCTAATGTAATCATTATCGATACCCTGCCGCCATATGTAACATATGTCAGCAATACCCTGCTTGGGACACCAAGTATTACTGGCTCAGGCACCCTTTTATCACCGCAGGTATTAACATGGAATATTGGTGAATTATCGCCTATGTGGGAGATGAACAAACCAGGGTATGGCTACTTTACACTGGTTTGTCGGGTGGGTGAGTCTCTTGGGTTAGAGACAACCGAAATATCCAATGTGATTTCCATAAGCAGGGCTATAAATGAGATGAATACCGCGAATAATCAGGCTACATGGACATCAGAGGTGAAACAGCCATATCTTGAGCTTGGCATCAGTAAGGGCGGCTATTATGAGGTTATTGCCGGAGAAGAGATGACCTACTGGATTAACTATCATAGCAGCAGCAATGTAGTGGTCAAGGATGTTGTGATTACAGATACACTGCCTGATGGCGTGAAATATATCCGTATGGGTGATTCCAATAATTGGTTAGGTGAACCAGCTGGTACGGATACACAGGTATTAACATGGAATATTCCTGAGCTTAAGGGATGGGAAAATGGTTATTTTGAGATTGTGGTAAGTGTGGATGCTGCTGCAACTGGTACGATTGTCAATACTATCACTATCACCACACTGCCAGGTGATGCAGATACCAGCAATAATCAGGCTGTTTCGTATACAAATGTAATCCTGCCATTACCTGACCTTTCAATAGGCAAGGATGGCCCATGGAAAACAACAAGAGGCAGTGAGATTACTTACTCGATCTGGGTGAATAACTATAGTAGATTTGAGGCAATGGATGTGAATGTGATTGATTATCTGCCTCAAGGGGTAATGTATAGCACCAATACACTTGGGATTGAGCCAATATTGGGTACAGATACAAGTGGCATCACCACCCTGCATTGGAAATTAGGCAGCTTGCCCTCATGGGAAAGCAAGTATTTCCAGATAACAGGCATTATTGATCAGAATACACCCGGCACCTTGACGAATGTGGTAGAGGTACGAACCAGCAGTCAGGAAGAAATGCTCGAAAACAATCGAGCTATCATTACTACCATGATAGAGGATGCCTCCTTTGACCTGTTTATCAATAAGGGAGGCTCCTGGTGGAGGAATGAAGGGGCAGTTACTGGTGAGGACTATACCTATTACATCAGCTTTGGCAATCAGGGGAATACAGATGTTGGCAGTGTGACCATTGTTGATACCCTGCCAGCCGGGGTAAGCTATGTGAGCAATACAAACCTTGGCACACCTGCTATTACAGGCAGTGGGACTGTCCTATCGCCATATGTGTTGACATGGGAGATAGATAGCCTTTCTCCTACATACTGGGGTAATTATCTTGAACTGATCGTGCATCTGGATGATACGATTACAAATGGAGCTGGTCTGGTTAATGTGGTAAATATTAGTACTTCTATGTTTGGCACAGAGACAACCGATGACAACAATTGCTCTACCTTTACTGTTCAGGCAAGCAAGCCGTTTGTTGACCTTGTTATCTCAAAATCAGGCTGGCCAGTTGAGGCTGCCCCTGGATCCGAGATAACCTATTGGATAAGTTACTCCAATCAAGGGAACTCGCCGTCTGGAGCTGGAACGATTACAGATACATTGCCAGCAGGCGTTACCTATGTTGCCACAGAGGATAATTGGTGGAATAAAAATAGACTGGGGACACCTACACTAAGTAGTAACATATTGCAATGGTATTTCGACTCCATCGAGCCAGGGGAATGGGGCTGGCTGCAGATAAAGGTTAAGGTAGATAAGGATATTGTTGGCACACCTGCCTTAACCAACATGATTAGTATCTTACCCATTGATAACAACCCTGATAACAATGGTGCAAGCTTTACTACACAGGTAGTTTCACCAGAGGTTGATATGGTTGTTGAAAAATGGGGGCCAGATGAGATTGTCATGGATGATGCCTCTGGCAATAATGTTAAGAAGGTCAGCTATACCATTGTGCTGCGTAATAAGGGCAATAGTGATGCTCACGACGTTATGGTTGTCGATACCCTGCCTGTTGGCATGACATATGCTACCGATACAAGTGGTATCCCCTGCAATATTACTGGCTCAGGCACTCTGGAGTCTCCATATCAGATTGCATGGAATTACGGCACCCTGACCATGAGCGGCTGGCGAGAGGTGGTAAGGTTTGAGTTGATTGGGACCATATCTGATGCGGCTGCATCTCCATTGACCAATGTGGTTGAGGTATTGTGCCCCCAGGATACAAAACCTGACAACAATCGAGCAACAGTAACTACTTATATTGTCCAGCCTGAGGTTGACCTTGGTATCTGGAAGAATGGCGATATTGAGGGTGTGCCCGGTCAGGATATAGAGTATCAGGTTTATTACTGGAATAAGGGTAATGCGAATGCTCATGGAGTGGTGATTGTTGATCATCTGCCAACTGGATTGGTTTACATCAGTGATTCTTGCCGTTCTGGAAATGGGACAATAGCCACAACAACAGCAAGGGGAACAAAGATTCGCTGGGAGATTGGTAAGCTTGCCACAGGCTGGGGTGGATATGGCTATTTTACGGTAAGGGCAAGGATAGCCTCAGATGTTACTATTGGCAGTATCTTAAACAATATCATTGACATCAAGAGCTTCTCCCTTGAATCTTATCCTGAAAACAATCGGGCAACAGCAACCATAACTGTGGTTGCTCCAATGGCTGACCTCTGTATCTCAAAATATGCTGGCATAAGACAGGTGGCTGAGGGCGATACGATCAGTTACTGGATAAAATATCAAAATAATGGCAATTCTCCAGCAACGAATGTGGTGATAACTGATTACCTGCCATCTGGGGTAAGCTATGGAAGCGATACGCTTGGTATTACAGGGACATCAACTGGTAGTGTAAGCTGGAACCTGGGGACAGTAATGCCATATACTGGCGGGTCATTCCAGTTAACCCTTAAGGTAGATGAGGCTGTCTCTACCCTGTTGACCAATGTCATTGAGATTACCAGTGAGACAGATGAGAAAAATGCAGATGATAATCGAGCCACATCAACCGTATCTGTAGTTATGGTAGATAACTATCAAGTAGCCGAAACGGATAAGCCTGAGGTTGACTTGGTTGTCAGAAAGGATGGCCCCTCACAGGCAGGCGTTGGGCAAGATGTTGTTTACTATATTACCTATTCCAACCAGGGACCCGGGGCAGCCTCGAATGTCCGCATTACAGATACCATGGTGTCAGGGATGAGTTATGTCAGTGATGATAGTAAACTGGCAGCAGCTACGATTAACAATCAGGTTATCTGGAGCGTTGGCACGGTTTCGGGCTGGAGTAAAAAGAGATTTAAGATGAGGGTAGCACTTGACAATAACATCCCTGCTTCCTCAACATTAACCAATATGGTTGAGATTAAGACAGACTCTAAAGAAACAGATTATACCAATAATAAGGGGACAGCATCTCTCCATGTCATTGTTCCTGAGCCTGATATGGTTATCTTCAAGTGGGGTGAGGGAGAGGTAACCGCTGGTCATAAGATGAAGTACCAGATAAGGTGTATTAATCAGGGCACAGGCAGGGCAACTGGCGTGGTTATTCGGGATACACTGGATAATAGGGTGTTTTATGTAAGCAGTACGAAACAAGGAACACAAACCAGTAATGTTATCACCTGGAAGATAGGGAACATTGAGCCGGGTGAGTCTGTTGACTTTAGCCTGACAGTATTGGTAGGCAGCATGGTTGTGGCATCTACTACCCTGACCAATGTGGTTGAGGTGATAAGTACTAATAGTGACAGTAATACAGACAATAATCGTGCCACAGTCACAACCCATGTGGTTGAGCCAATTGTTGACCTGAGTGTCTATAAGTTTGGCTCAAGGGAGGTGCTGATTGGCAAGAATATTGAATATACCATCAACTATGCCAATCATTCCCCAAGCGATGCCATTGGGGCAACTATTACTGATACATTAGATGCTGGGATGATCTATGTAAGCAATACCAGCGGGATAGAGCCTGTTCAATATAGCAATAAGCTTATCTGGGCAATGGGTACGATTTCTGCCTGGGAGGTAAAGAGCTTTAAGGTTACGGTTTCTCAAAGTGTGGCTGCTTCAACAACATTAACCAATAGGGTTGAGATAACAAGCCTCTCAGCTGAGGACAATCTGAAAAATAATCAGGCAACCTGTACCACCCATGTGGCTGAGGCAAGGGTTGATGTTAAGGTCAGCAAGTGGGGGACTGAAGCCAGACCAGGCTTTGAGAAGACATATTATATCACCTATGGCAATATCGGCACCATGCAGGCAGATAATGTGATGCTTATAGATAAATTAGATGCAAATGTTGAATACTTGTTAAGCTCTCCTGCTGGCAGCTATGATAGCACCTCACATAGTCTTACATGGCAGATAGGCAGCCTTGGTGCCCAGACAGATGGGTATTGTCAGGTAGTTGTTCGTGTAAATGAGGAAACTAAGGATGGTGTCAATATCTATAACATCATCAAGGTTCAGACTACCAGTGATGAGAGTGATTATACCAATAATAAGTATACTGAGGTTGAGACGGTAGTTACATCAATGGACCCAAATGATAAGGTTGCCAGCCCGGCAAGGTGTCTTAAGGACAACCAATTGATTGACTATACCATTCACTTTGAGAATATGGCTACAGCCTCAGCCAGTGCGATATTGGTCAAGGTAATTGACAGGCTTGATGCGTCAAGTTTTGACTTGAGCAGTATGATACCTGAAGAGGTTGGTGTAGGGAATGTGGTTTATGCCTCTGTAGATGAGTTTAATAATAGCGGTCGTGGCAGCCTGACCTATAGCTATAACTATGACGATACCAACGGCACCATTACATGGCTGTTTAATTTCCATAGTGGCTCAAATGGCCTGCCGCCCAATGTTACCCCACACGATGGTGAGGGGTTTGTTAACTTCAGTGTTAAGACCAAAGCAGGCTTAAGCGGTGGGACAATAATAATGAATACCGCGGACATCAGGTTTGACTATAATGAATGGATGACAACCCCGGCTACTGTTCATGTGGTTGATTTTACTCCGCCTGTATCGAATGTCCTGGCACTTGCGGCAACACAGACAAATGTTGCCTTTGATGTAAGCTGGGCAGGGACAGATACAGCTGGTGGCACTCATGGGACACATGGGGCAATAAGCAGCTACAGTATTGAGGTTGCAGATAATGGCGGGCAATGGACAGGCTGGATTAAGGATACCATAGCTACATCTTCAACATTCTATGGCAAGGCTGGTCATAGCTATGCCTTTAGAAGCATTGCCATGGATGAGGCAGGGAATGTAGAGATAAAAACTGGGTCTGACACCAGCACCCTTATCCTATCCGGCCCTGTGTTCAGGATTACACCAGCAACCAAAACTGTTTCTAAGGGAGATAGTTTTAGCTTAGAGGTTGAGCTGGGTTGTGCTCCAGACTTTACGACCATAGAGACACACCTTGGCTTTGATCCATATCTGCTGGAGGTAACAGGAATCAGCCCTGGCAGCTTCCCGACAGGCGGCAGTGTCATTAGTGCTACCTATACCAATACCACTGGTAATATTGCCTATGCGGTTGGGCTATTTAGCGGCACCTCTTCTGGCACAGGGACAGTGATGAGGATTACTTTTAAGGCTAAGGCCGGAGGATGTGCCCTGATTAGCTTTAATATAGGTAAGAGCTTATTGCTAAATGACTTACAGGCTATCCCATTTAATACAGAGAATGCAACAGTAACGATAAACCAGATGGGGGTTGGCAAGCTGCAAGGTTATGCTGTTCTTGATATTCCAGGGGTTAATGGTCATGCTGGTGTTGCGGTGAAGATTGAAGGGACAAGCCTGGGGACAACTACAGATGCCAGTGGATACTTCTGCATAGAAAATGTATCACCCGGCATTGTTTATGGGACAGTGAGCACCTATATGCCAGGGGCATCCCCCAGGGTCTGGAAGGATATAATCGTCCCATCCAATGGCACACTTACCCTGGGCACATTGACCCTGCTGAATGCTGATGCTGACGGAAAACTTGCTGATGGGAAATTCAAGGTAGATGCGTTTGACTTTGGATACCTGCGTAAGGCATATTTCAAGAACTCAAGTGATATTGGCTGGCAGGATAAGGGTATCTTGACAAGGGATGGATATATCAACTGCGACTTTACTGGAGATGGCAATGTGAATGCCTTTGATTTTGGGGTATTAAGGCTGAATTTCTTCAAAGAGGTATCAGGGACATACTTTGCTTTGTTGCCCTCACCAGCTCCACCGTCTCCATCCCCGGCTCCGCCGATAACTAAGGCTAAGGCTACATCAACTACGCTGCTCAAGGTTGAGCCAGCAGCACAGGATGTTTTGCTCGGAAGCACATTTACTATTGGTATTTCGCTTGAGGATGCTCCGAAGTTTACGGCTGTGGACCTGCGGCTTTGCTTTAACCCAAGTGTTTTGGAGGTTGCGACACTTACCTTTGGCGGGTTCCCAGCTGGTGCAGATGTACTTGCTTCAGGCTATAACAATGGCAGCGGAACCATAGATTATGGTGTTGGCATCCCACATGATAAGGATCCTGCTACAGGGACAGGTCAGGTGCTCAATATCACCTTTAGGGCAAAGGCAATAGGGGCGGGTATGATTACATTTAGCCTGGATACTCCACGGAAGACAGTTGTTATGGGTACTTCTACTATGGAGGTGAGCTTTACACCGTTTAATGGAACAGTGGCAGTAAGGCAGAATACCCAATTGATGGTTGGCTCAGCTACAGTGGCATATGGCGATAACGTTGAGTTGCGTGGCACGCTTACAGACGATGATGATGCAGCTTTGCCCGGTGAGGTGCTGGAATTCAATGTGGGCGGCATAGTGGTTGGAACCACCACAACCAATGCCTCTGGTGTAGGCACGATAAGCTACACCGCAAGCATTAGCCCTGGCACACATACCATTACGGTCAGCTATGCAGGCAATGGGTCATACACAACCAGCTCTGGGGCAAACACTCTGACTGTTACCACAGAATCCACGCTGGTCATGGTTGGCTCAGCTACGGTGGCG